>JAJYXA010000236.1 GCA_021791235.1 Pseudomonadota bacterium | reverse complement strand
TCAGTTTGAAATGCCCCGTGCAGGTCGGTTGCTTGCATGGGGTAAGTGCATGGTAGGCAGGGCGTGTGGCCGGGCTGTGTCGAGGTGGTTCCAGAATGTGACAGTCTGTGACAGGCGCGCCGGACAGACTAAGCTGAAGGTGTTCATGTCTTGAAAGGAGTCCTGCCATGGCAAAACGCGCCTATCCGCTGTCCGAGGTATACGGCCTGCTGGAGCCAGGGCCGGTGGTGCTGGTGACGACCGCCCGCAAGGGGCGCGCCAACATCATGACGATGTCGTGGCACACCATGATGGAATTCGAGCCGCCGCTGATCGGCTGCGTGATCAGCGGCCGCAATGCCTCGTTCGACACGCTGCGGGCGACCAAGGAGTGCGTGATCAACATCCCGACGCTGGACTTGGCGAAGCAGGTGGTGGGGGTCGGCAACTGTTCCGGGCGCACGGTCGACAAGTTCGCGAAATTCGGCCTGACGCCGGTCGAAGCCGCACAGGTGAAGGCGCCGCTGATCGCCGAGTGTTATGCCAGCCTGGAATGCCGGGTGGCGGATACGCGGCTGGTGAACCGCTACAACTTCTTCGTTCTCGAAGTGGTGCAGGCCTGGGTCGATACCGCGGTCAAAAAACCGCAGACGCTGCACCATCGGGGCAACGGCGTGTTCGTGGTGGCCGGCGAGACGGTCAAGCTGCGTTCGGCGATGAAATAGCCTGGGCAGGATTGATTTTGTAGTTGGATTCCCCGCGCAAGTTGATAACCTGAAGGAGGAATAAATTCATCCATCGGAAGGGAGGCATCATGAGCATCGCAAAAACCATCGAAATCACGGCGAGTTCAAAAAAGGGGTTTGAGGACGCGATCAAGCTGGGCGTCGCAAAAGCGGCTGAGACGCTGGAAAACATCACGGGTGCGTGGGTGATGGATCAGAGCGTGAAAGTGAGCAAAGGCAAGGTTTCTGAATATGAAGTCAGGATGAGACTGACCTTTATCCTCAAGTAAGCCGAAGTCGACAGGCCAGGATTTCTTGTCTTCAAGCGGATCCTGGCCCGAAGCCTTTACTTTCCGCTTGAAGCCGGGGGGCGCGGACAGCCCGTCACGCGTGCCGGTATCCAGCGTCCATCCCATGGCCGCATAATGCGCGCTGCGTTTTGGCCGCCGGCGCGGCAGTCTGAGTTCATGTCCAATCTCCCCTACTGGCGTCTGTCCGGTTTCTATTTCTTTTATTTCGCCTTCGTCGGCGCGATGTCGCCGTTCTGGGGACTGTATCTGCAGTCGCTGACGTTCAACGCCTTCGAGATCGGCGTGCTGATGTCGCTGCTGCAGGTGATGCGGATCTTCGCGCCCAATATCTGGGGGCATATCGCCGACCGCACCGGACGCCGGACGCCCATTGTGCAGGTCGCGGCGTTCGGCAGCGTGCTGGTGTTTGTCGGGGTGTTCTTCGGCAGCGGTTTCTGGTGGCTGTTCGCGGTGATGGCCGCGCTGAGCTTTTTCTGGAGCGCGTCGCTGCCGCTGGTCGAGGCGATGACCCTGTCGCACCTGGGCGAGCGCACCGACACCTACGGCCGCATCCGCCTGTGGGGCTCGATCGGCTTCATCCTGATGGTGGTGGGGCTGGGTTACGCCTTCGATCATGTGGCGATCAGTTGGCTGCCGTGGGCGGTACTGGTGGTGATGCTGGGCATCGTGGCGTTTGCGCGGGTGATTCCCGAGGCCGAGATCCTGCCGCACACCACCGACCATCATTCAGTGTGGGACATCGTGAAGCGGCCCGAGGTGGCCTCATTGCTGGCCGCCTGCCTGCTGATGGCGGTGACGCACGGGCCTTACTACACCTTCTATTCGATCTATCTGGTCGACCACGGCTACGACAAATCCACCGTCGGCTGGCTGTGGGCGCTCGGCGTGCTGTGCGAGATCGGGATTTTCCTGGTCATTCCGCGCATCTTCGCGCGGGTGAGCCCGCGAAAACTGATCTTGGCGAGCTTCGCGCTGGCGGTGCTGCGCTTCCTGCTGATCGCCTGGGGCGTGGAGTCGGCCTGGCTGGTGTGGGGGGCGCAGACCCTGCATGCCTTCACCTTCGGCACCTACCACGCGGCGGCGGTGGCGCTGATCCACCAGCATTTCCGTGGGCGCCACCAGGCGCGCGGGCAGGCGCTCTACACCAGCCTGTCCTACGGCATCGGCGGCACCATCGGCGGGCTGGCCAGCGGCCTGACCTGGGAATCGCTGGGGTCGGCCTGGACCTTCACCCTTGCCGCCGCGAGCGCTGCGCTGGCCTGGCTGGTCTATGCCGTGTGGGGGAATACAAAATCCGTGCCTGCACCCGGCAAGCTATGAAATAATCAACGTTTTACGTGCTGTTACGCCTTAATTTCGCATGTCCGGTCAAACCTTATTCCAGAAATTGTGGGACGCCCACGTCGTCCACGTCGAAGCCGACGGCACCACGCTGCTCTACATCGACCGCCATCTGGTGCACGAAGTCACCAGCCCGCAGGCGTTCGAGGGGCTGAAACTGGCCCACCGCACGCCCC
>JAJYXA010000112.1 GCA_021791235.1 Pseudomonadota bacterium | reverse complement strand
CCATCGCGCGCGACACCCAGTACAACATTGATCTGTATCCGGGCATTTCCGGAAACGTCTCGCTCAATGCCGTGCAGGAGCCGCTGCCTGCCATTCTCGACCGCATCGCCCGGCAGGCCGACCTGCGCTACGAAATGAACGGCCGCACGGTGTCGATCATGCCCGACACGCCCTACGTCAAGACCTATACCGTCAATTACGTCAACGTCACCCGCAACATGACCTCCAGCGTCGGCGTGGCGGCCCAGATCGCCAGCACCGGCGGCGGCATTGGCGCCGTGACCGGCACCGGAACCGGGAACGTCACCGGCTCGGCCAGCACGGGGAACTCCTCCACCACCACCGTCGCCAGCCAGTCGAACAACGATCTGTGGACGGTTCTGGCCGACAACATCCGCACCATCCTCGCCGGCACGCGCGCTGTCACCCAGAGCACCGCGGAACGCGAAGCCCGGCTGGACGCAGAAAAGGCCGAACGCGCCGAGCGGGTCTCGCAGGCCGAAGCCGCCAGCAAGGCAGGCGCCGGCGCCGCCAACCTGTTCACCGCCGCGTTTGCCAACCAGCCGACGGGTGATGCCAAAAACGATGTGGCGGTCAATCCGGTCGCCGGCACCGTGACCGTTCTGGGCACTTCCAAACAGCAGGAACTCGTGCAGAAGTACCTGGACCGCGTCATGCAGTCCGCACAACGCCAGGTGCTGATCGAGGCGACCATCGTCGAAGTCACGCTCAAGGATCAGTACCGCGCCGGCATCGACTGGTCGAAAGCCCTGCAGGGCGCCACCGGCTGGACGATCAACACCGTGGGCGGTGGCGCCAATGCACTGGCGGGCACGCTCACGCCCTTCATCCAGGCCACCTACACCAACTCCGGAAACAACGGTTTCGCGGCAGCAATCGACCTGCTGGAATCGTTCGGCAAGACCAAGGTGCTATCCAGCCCCAAACTCATGGCGCTGAACAATCAGACCGCCCTGCTCAAGGTGGTCGACAATCTTGTCTATTTTTCCGTGCAGTCGCAGCAGGCCCTTTTATCTTCCTCTGGCTCGACTCTGCAGCCCGCCACGTTCACCACCACAGCCCATACCGTGCCAGTCGGCATCGTAATGTCGGTGCTGCCGCAGATCAACGAGAACGGCATGGTGTCGCTGACCGTGCGTCCCACCATCTCACGCAAGGTGGGGTCCGTGGACGACCCCAATCCCGATCTTAAAACTGGAGGCGTCAAAAACTCCATTCCTGTCATCCAGGTGCGCGAAATGGAATCGCTGCTGCAGGTGCGCAGCGGCCAGACCGTGATCCTCGGCGGGCTGATCCAGGACGACAGCAACAATGCACGCGACGGCCTTCCGGTGCTGTCGCGCCCCGAGGGCATCGGCGCCGTATTCGGCCAGCATGAACGCATGAACAACCAGACCGAACTGGTGATCTTTCTGCGGCCCACAGTGGTGTCCAACCCCACGCTGGACAGCGATGAGTTGCGCCAGTTCCAGCGCCTGCTTCCTGCAGCGCGGAGTACCCAGTGAGCCTGCTTCTGAAAGCACTGAAACAGGCCGAAACCGCACACCCGGGGCGACTTGGCGCGGACAGACCCGATTTCGACAACCGGATCGAGGGCGACCTCGAACTGGAACCGGCCCTCCCCGGCACCGCGAAGGCGCGCGAATGGGTCGAACCCCCCGGGCTGCTGTTCGGCAACATCGAGTCCGCGCCCGGCGCCCACCCAGCGCCCCGGCTGCGCTGGCCGCAGCTTTCGCTGGTGCCGCTCACCGCCCTGCTGGCTGTCCTGATCGCGCTGGGCTACGGGGTGTACCTCTACTTCGCCCTGCAACCGCCGGCTGCCGTGCCACCCCCGCCGGCCATGGCCCACATCGCAGCCCCCGCCGCACCGACCCCAACCCTTCCCCCCCAGCCCGTGCCTGCCGCATTGCCTGCCACGCCCGTGCGCCATCCCGAACCTGCCGCAATAGCCGCCCGCGCGACAGCCCGGCCCGTCACGCCGTCTGTCGACAGCACGCACCATGCGGTCCCGCCAGCACGCCACGCGCTGACGGCCACACTGCCCGTGTTCCAGCCCGACCTTCAGACGAATCTGCTCACCCAGGCCTACACCGCCTACCAGCGCGGCGCCCTGACCGAGGCGCAGCGGCTTTACACCCAGGCTGCCGCCCACAGGCCCAGTGTGGATGCGCTGCTGGGACTGGCAGCGATTGCAAGTGCGCAAAATCGCGACGCGGACGCCCAGCGCTTCTATCGCCAGGTGCTCGACCTCGACCCCCGCAATGCAGCCGC
Organism: Pseudomonadota bacterium; assembly: GCA_021791235.1. The sequence continues at coordinate 241 of JAJYXA010000112.1, read as the reverse complement.
TCAGGGCGCCCTGCTCGACCTGCTGGGCAACACCGACAGCCTGGCCACCGAAAGCCGCCTGAAAACGCTGATCGATCGCGCCCCCAGCCCTGAGCTCTACCAGACACTCGGCAACCTCTACGCCGGGCAGGGACGCTGGAACGACGCCCAGTCTGCCTACTTCGAGGCGTATCGGGGTGCGCCCGACAACGCCGATTACGCCTTCAACCTGGCGGTCAGCCTCGACCAGCTGCAGCAGTAC
>JAJYXA010000042.1 GCA_021791235.1 Pseudomonadota bacterium | reverse complement strand
AGCAGGCGCTCGGCCTCGCCGCCGGGATCGATCAGCGCCGCGCGGCCGTCGGCGTCCCACACCAGCGAGCAGTTTTGTTGATACGGCGTGACGGGGAGGATGGTAAATTCCATCTTTGTATTATCTGCCGAATCCGCCGCGCCTTCGCCACCTCATCATGTCCGCACCCGACGCCCTGCTGCTGATTTCCACCCACTGCCCGCACTGCCCGGCGATGCTGGCGTCGCTCGCCGACCTGGTGAAGCAGGGCACGATCGGCCGCCTCGAAGCGGTGAACCTCGAGCAGCATCCCGAGGTAGGGCAGGCGCTCGGCGTGCGTTCGGTGCCATGGCTGCGCCTCGGCCGCATCGAGCTTGCCGGCGTGCACAGCAAAACGGAACTCGCCGAGTGGGCGGCCAAGGCCGACAGCGAGGAAGGGCTGGCCGACTGGTTCCATATGCTGCTGAAGGAAGGCCAGCTGCCGCGCGCGCAGGAAATGATCGAAGCCGATCCCGCCCTGCTGGCGGTCGTGCTGCCCATCGTCGGCAACGTCGAGGCCAGCCTCAACGTGCGGCTGGGCGCCGGCGTGCTGCTGGAAAACTTCGCCGGCACCGAGGCCCTGCGCGCGCTGCTGCCGCGCCTGGGCGAGCTGTCGCAACACGCCGACGCGCGGGTGCGCGCCGATGCCTGCCATTACCTGGGGCTCACCGGCGACGCCGCGGCGCGGCCGTGGCTGGAGGCGCGAATCAACGATGAGGATGCCGACGTGCGCGAGATCGCGGCGGAGAGCCTGCAGGCCATTTCCGGCTAGCCGGCGCTCGCGACATGTCCGTCCCCGCCGCCTATCTCGGCGTCATCCTCATCTGGTCGACCACGCCGCTCGCCATTCAGTGGAGCGCACAGGGCGCGAGCTTCAGCTTCGCGGTGATGGCGCGCATGCTGATCGGGCTGGCGGTCTGCCTGGTGCTGCTCGCCGCGACCCGCACCGCCTTCCCCTTCACCCGTGCCGCGCGGCGGCTGTATGTGGTCAGCGGACTGTCGCTGTTCGCGTCGATGCTGCTCACCTACTGGGGCGCGCTGCACATTCCGTCGGGGCTGATTTCGGTGATCTTCGGGCTGTCGCCGCTGGTCACCGGTGTGTTTGCCGCGCTGTGGCTCGCCGAGCGCACGCTCACGCCGCTGCGCATCGCCGGCCTCGCGCTGGCGCTGGCCGGTCTGTGGCTGATCTTCGGCCAGCCGTGGCCGGGCGACGGCCGTGCCACGCTCGGCACGCTGGCGACGGTGACCGGCATGGCGCTGCAGGCGCTGGGGCTGGTATGGATCAAGCGGCTTAGCAGGCCGCCGAGCGACGATGCAGGGATCGCGTTTGTCCGAGAAAGGCCTGGGTGCAAGGCGCGGGCCGAAGGTCGTGGTCGCCCCACGATGCCGAGGCTCGCAACGCCGCAGACGGGCCTTTCTCGGGCAAACCCTTCGGGACGGGACTTTCCGGGCGGTCCGCTTCGTTACGCCGCTCTCGAAGGGAACGACCCTTCGCTTCGCGCCGTGCCTCGCGGCCCATCCCGGGAAGTCCGCGTCGCGACCCTGCATCGTCGCTCGGCGGCCTGCGAAGTGCGCGTGCCGTCGCTCGCCATCACCACCGGCTCGCTCGGCGTCGCCGTGCCCTGCTTCGTGCTGGCCTGGCTGATCGCCGATGCCGCGCAACTGCCGCCCGACACCACGCTGCGCGCCGGCGCGGCCATCGTCTACCTCGGCATCCTCGGCTCGGTGGTGGGCTTCACGCTGTATTACTACATGATCAAGCATCTCGACGCCGGCCGCATCGCGCTGATCATGCTGGTCACGCCGGTATCGGCGTTGCTGCTCGGCCAGACGCTGAACCACGAACGCATCCCGGCGATCGGCTGGGCCGGCATCGCGCTGATCGGCACGGGCCTGCTGCTGTACGAATGGCAGGCGCTGCGGCAGCTGCGGCGGCCCGCTATTTCCTGAACAGGTCGTCGAGCGAAGTCGGCGGCGCCGGCTTGGCGGCTTCGCCGTCAGCGGGCTGCTCTGCGGCGGGCTGGTTCGAAAACAGCGCGTCCAGCGCACTGCGGCCCGGCTTCGCCATCACCGCGCCGCCGCCCCGATAGGCTTCCTGCCGCGGCACGAACCAGCCGCAATCGTTGACGTGCGACTTGTCGGCCACGCGGTCGGCCGCCAGCTCGCGGCACTGGCCGGCGCGGTGCGCGTCGTAATGACGGCACAGCCTGCACACGTGAAGATCGGCATGACAGCTGGGGCAGGTATCACGGCGCGACAGGGGCAGCAGCATGCCGGCCAGGCTGGCGCCGCATTTCCAGCAGACCAGGCTCATGATTCGCGAAGATCCCGGGCCGGCTTGTCGGGAGAGCGCAGGGCGTGATATTCGAGATCGCCCAGCGTAATCGTCTGCAGCGCACGCACGTGCGTGGCGTCGAGCACCACCGGCGGCGCCACGCCGTCTTCGGCCGCCTCGAGCCAGCGCGCGGCGCACACGCACCAGCGGTCGCCCGCCTTCAGCCCGGGAAAGCCGTAT
>JAJYXA010000473.1 GCA_021791235.1 Pseudomonadota bacterium | reverse complement strand
GCGAATCGTGGGTGCCGGTGTCGAGCCAGGCCTGGCCGCGCCCCATCACCTGCACGTCGAGCTCGCCCCACTCCAGATACTGGCGGTTGACGTCGGTGATTTCCAGTTCGCCGCGCGGCGACGGCTTCAACGCGCGCGCAATGTCGATCACCCGGTTGTCGTAGAAATACAGGCCGGTGACGGCATAGCGCGATTTCGGTTTGGCGGGCTTTTCCTCCAGGCTGACCGCGCGCCCGGCGGCGTCGAACTCGACCACGCCGTAACGCTCGGGATCGTGCACCGGATAGGCGAACACGGTGGCGCCGCGTGCGCGCCGCCCGGCCGCCAGCAAATCCTGACTCAGTTCGTGGCCGTAGAAAATGTTGTCGCCCAGCACCAAGGCGCTGGGGTCGGTGCCGATGAAGTCGCTGCCGATGAGGAAGGCCTGCGCCAGCCCTTCGGGCGCGGCCTGCACCGCGTACCGGATGCTGAGCCCCCACTGCGCGCCGTCGCCCAGCAGCTGCTCGAAGCGCGGCGTGTCCTGCGGGGTGGAAATCAGCAGGATGTCGCGGATCCCCGCCAGCATCAGCGTGGTCAGCGGGTAGTACACCATGGGCTTGTCGTACACCGGCAACAGCTGCTTGGAGACCGCCTGCGTGATGGGGTAGAGCCGGGTGCCGGAACCGCCGGCGAGGATGATGCCCTTGCGTGTGCTCATGCCTGTCGTGCCGCGTAGTTTTCGGAAACCCAGTGACGGTACTCGCCGCTGGTCACGTGGGCCACCCAGTCCTGGTTGTCCAGGTACCAGGCCACTGTCTTCCGGATGCCGGTATCGAAGGTTTCGCCCGGCGTCCAGCCGAGTTCGCGCTCGATCTTGCCGGCATCGATCGCGTAGCGCCGGTCGTGGCCGGGGCGATCCTTGACGAAGGTGATGAGGCTGGCGTGCGGCGTCACCGGCGAGGCGGGGTGCAACTCGTCGAGGATGGCGCACAGCGTCTTCACTACCTCGAGATTGGTCTTTTCGTTGCAGCCGCCGATGTTGTAGGTCTCCCCTGCCCGCCCGGCTTCCAGCACCCGCCGGATCGCGCTGCAATGGTCGCCGACGTACAGCCAGTCGCGAATATTGCTGCCGTCGCCGTAGATCGGCAGCGGCTTGCCCGCCAGCGCATTGTGTATCACCAGCGGGATGAGCTTTTCCGGGAACTGCAACGGCCCGTAATTGTTCGAGCAGTGGGTGGTCAGCACCGGCAGGCCGTAGGTGTGGTGATAGGCCCGCACCAGGTGGTCCGATGCGGCCTTCGACGCCGAATACGGGCTGTTCGGCGCATACGGCGTGGTTTCGGAAAACGCGGGGTCGGCGGGACCGAGCGAACCGTAGACCTCGTCGGTCGACACATGCAGGAAGCGGAACGCGGCCCGCTCGTCGCCAGGCAGCATCGACCAGTGCGCGCGCGCCGCTTCCAGCAGGTTGAAGGTGCCGACCACATTGGTCTGGATGAACTCGGCCGGGCCGTGGATGGAACGGTCGACGTGGCTTTCGGCGGCGAAATTGATCACCGCGCGCGGCCGGTGCTGTTGCAGCAATGCCTCGACTCGCGCGCGGTCGCCGATATCGCCCTGCACGAAAACATGCCGGGCGTCGCCTTGCAGCGGCCGCAGATTATCGAGGTTGCCCGCATACGTCAGCTTGTCGAGATTGACGATGGGCTCATCGTTCGTCGCCAGACAGTCGAGAATGAAATTGGCGCCGATGAAACCGGCGCCTCCGGTCACAAGAATCATGGGGGCGCTCAGTTGGCTGGTTTTTCGTTTGCTTTTTCGCTGTCGGCTTTTGTTTCGGCGGCTTTTGTTTCGGCAGCCGGCGCGTAACCGCTTGTGTATTCGATCTTGGCCGCCTCGCGCAGCTTCTTCAGGTCCGCTTCCATCAGCTCCTTGCGCTTCCGGGCCATCAGGGCCCGCTCGATGGCGTCATGCGCCTGTTCCAGCGAAACCGGCTGCAACCGGCTTTCCAGCAGTTGCTGGATCAGCACGTGCCCCGGCCGGGCCGGCAAAACCATTACCTGGCCATCCTTCATCTGGCTGAGGCGGCCCAGCAGGGGCAACGGAATCTGCTCGGCCGGCTTCACGGCCACCACGGTCTTGCCCTCGATGCCCTGTTCCTTCACCCAATTGACGAAGTCGCCCATGGAATGGCTGCTCTTGAGTTTGGCCTCGACTTCGGACATGCGCGACGGGTCGACCTTCAGTTCGAGCTCCTGGATGCGGTAAATCCGGCGCTGGGAGAAAAGCTCGGGATGCCGATTGTAGTAATCGGCGATCTCGGTTTCCGAGGGCTTGGCGACATCCTTGAAGCTGCGCTCGGCATAGGCTTCCGCCAGCACCTGGCGGCTGGCCTGCGCCATCGCGATTTCCACCGCGGGCTCCTGGTCCAGCCTGGCCTTTTGGGCAGCCTGCGCCAACAGACGCTGATCGATCAAGGCCTGCAACAGCCTGCTTTTCGCCTCGGCGGTCTGGGCCTCATTCAGCGTTCCCAGACGAGATAAGGCCAGGTTCAGTTCGGCTTC
>JAJYXA010000377.1 GCA_021791235.1 Pseudomonadota bacterium | reverse complement strand
TCACCGCCGGCGAGGTGGTGGCCGAGCAGGCGCAGACCGAGATGATCCCGCACCACGCCGGCACGCCGATCGTCATGCCGCAGCTCTCCGACACCATGACTGAAGGCGTCGTCGTCACCTGGGAGAAGCAGCCGGGCGACGCCATCAAGCGCGGCGACATCGTCGCCACGGTCGAGACCGACAAGGCCATCATGGACGTCGAGGTGTTCCAGGAAGGCTTCCTCTCCGGGCCCATCGCCGACGTCGGCAGCGTGGTCCAGGTCGGCCACCCGATGGCTTTCATCGTTGACGATGCAGCCAAGGCCAACGACACCGGCGTGACGATTTCCGCCGACCACAAGGTCAAGGACACGCACAAGGTCGCGCCGCATCCGGCCGACAAGCCCGCCACGATTCCCGTGCCCAAGGCCGCGCCCGCGCAGGTCGTCGCCGCCGGCAACGTGCCGCCGCTCGCCCGCGTGCCGGGCCGCCCCGCTTCGCCCTACGCCCGCAAGGTCGCGGCGCAGCTCGGCGTGAACATTGCAGGCCTCGCAGGCAGCGGGCCCGCCGGCGTGATCGTCGCTGCCGACGTGGCGCGCGCGCGTCCGTCGATGGCCGAGGTCGCCCACTCGCTGCCGCAGGTCGACGTCCCCGGCCAGGGCCGCGCGATGACCTCGATGGAAAAGGCCGTGAGCCACGCGATGACCGCCTCGCTCACGCTGCCGACCTTCAACGTCACGGTGAACATCGACACTTCGAAACTGACCGCCGCCGCCAAGGCGAACAAGGTCTCGGTGACGGTGGCGATCGCCAAGGCCTGCTCGGTCGCGATGGCGAAGTTCCCGCGCATGAACTGGGCTTACCAGCCGGTCGACAAGCTGGTCGAGCGCGCCAACCACGACTTCGGCGTCGCCGTGATGTCGAACGACGGCGGCCTCGTGGTGCCCATCCTGCATGGCATCGAAAAGCGCTCGCTGGAAGCGCTGCAGAGCGACTGGACCGGGCTGGTCGAGCGCGCCCGCGTGCGCAAGCTCGCGCCTGCCGAATACGCCAACCCCACCTTCACCATTTCCAACATGGGCATGCTGGGCGTGTCGCACTTCACCGCGATCCCCACGCCAGGCATCTCCGCGATCCTGGCGATCGCCGCCAACGGTCCGCAGGGCACGCCCTTCACCATCACCGGCGACCACCGCGTGCTGAACGGCGCCGATGTCGCGCTGTATCTGGCCACGCTGAAACAGACCATCGAGGCGCCCGACACCTGGATGGCCGGCGGCGCGGCCGCGGCTGAAGCCGTCGCGGGCACAGCGGCCGCCACCAGCGCACCGGCCGTTTCGCCGATCCCCGCAGGCAACTGGGACGTGCAAGTCGTCGTCGTTGGCGGCGGCCCCGGCGGCGAGGATTGCGCGCGCGACCTCGCCGACCACGGCGTCAAGGTCATGATGGTCAACAATGAGCCTTTCCCCGGCGGCGAATGCCTGTGGCGCGGCTGCATCCCGTCCAAGGCATGGCGCGCCGCGGCGGACAACATCCGCAACCGCGCGCACGACGCCGAGATGGGCGTCGACGGCACCAACACGCCGAAGCTCAACTGGGAACAGGTCGAGAAACACCGCCGCTGGGTGCAGACCAGCCGCGGCGACATGGCGCTCAAGGCCGACAAGGGCATGAAGATCGACGTGCGCGAAGGTTTCGGCGAATTCGTCGACGCCCACACGCTGAAGATCACCCCGGTCGAGGGGCAGCCCTACACCGTCAGCTTCGGCGCCGCGGTGATCGCCACCGGCGCCCCCGCCTTCGTGCCGCCGATCCCCGGCGCGCGCGAGAACCTGGCGACCGGCGGCGTGGTCACCTCCGACACGATCTGGAACCTCGCCACGCCGCCGAAGAAACTCGGCATCGTCGGCGGCGGCGTCATCGGCGTCGAGATGGCGCAGATCTTCCGCGACTTCGGCACCGAGGTGCTGATGCTCGAGCGCAACCCGCGCATCCTCGCCGAAATCGAGGACGAGATCGCCAAGACCCTGATCGCCTCGCTGGAGAAGGAAATCACCGTCGTCACCAGTGCCGACATCAAGGAAGTCGCAGGCAAGCCCGGCGCGATGAAGCTGCGCTACGCCAACAGCGAAGGCATCGAATCCACCTTCGACTGCGACATCGTGCTGATGGCGACCGGCAAGCGCCCCGACACCAGCCGCCTCAACCTCGACAAGATCGGCGTCGAACTCGACGGCGCCGCGATCAAGGTCAACGCCCGCTGCCAGACCAGCGCCCCGCACATCTATGCGGTCGGCGACGTCATCGGCGGCTACATGCTCGCCCACACCGCCGCGACGCAGGGCCGCGTCGCCGCCGACAACCTGCTCGGCCATGGCAGCACCTACGACCAGGACAAGGACTGCGGCGTCACCTTCTCGCGCCCGCAGGCCGGTTTCGTCGGTCTCTCGGTCGCGCAGGCCAAGGCCAAGGGCATCGATGCGGTGGAAGCCAAGATGCCGATGAGCATCGACGCCAAGGCGATGATCACCGGCGAGACCGAAGGCATGATCAAGCTGGTGGCCGACAAGGCCACGGGCCGCATCATCGGCGTGCACTACCTCGCCGACCACACCGACACCCTGATCGGTATCGGCGTGATGATGGTGGCAGGCGAGATGACGCTGACCCAGGTCGCCAAGGCGATCTTCCCGCACCCGACGCAGACCGAGCTGTTCGGCGAACTGGCGCGGCGGCTGCTGAATCGCCTGCGGCGCACGGCGAAGAAGTAAGCCTGCCCCCGCATAAAAGGGCCGCAAATGCGGCCCTTTTGTTTGGGTGGAAACTACATGGCGGAATACATGCCCATGCTCACCAACGCTCGTTCATGACGATGACATCGACCATCGCTTCAAACGGATGGGCTGAAGTTTGAGAGCATCGGAAATCGAGAGGTGATTCAGTTGCAAGTGCCTGCGCCCCGATGCATTCGGATTTTTTTACACTCCGGCGGATGCGCCACGACATGCGGCTGTTTTACTTAACAGCCGCTTCAACAAACCCTATCCCTATCAGCCACTTATCAGTATCGGTCCGCTACAGGAACGGTACTTGCATGTGCAGTCTGCCAATGTTGCTGGCAGCTCAAATGACAGCAACAAAAAAAGACCCGCCATGAGGCGGGCCAAAGATGCGCGTGAACGCATTCGATGAAACTTGCCCACGGCATTGCTGATGCTAGCGATGCCGTTTCAGGGTGGCTCACGCCCGCCTGGCAGAACAACGCGCCATTATTTGTTTCATTGATGACAGCATGATTTATTTTGATATGACACGGCGACGCATGACCGTCAAACCGACCAGCCCCAAACCCACCAGCATCATGGCGTAGGTGTTGGCTTCAGGCACCGCCTGAACAAACGATCCAGACGAACTCAGCAAGCTCCCACCCTCAGGCAAAACCAAGCTGTTGCCCAGGGACGTCAGAGTGAAATCCGCTGTGCCACCATTCGAGGCGCTGGCATTGAGCGTGGCTGTGAGCTGAAAGGGTGTGCCATAAGCAAAGGTGAACTCGCCTTCAACATCTTGCGACAGCGTCGATTTGCTCTTGCCCGAAAGGCTGGAAGTCTGGTTGAAAAGGGTCTGGTTCTGATCGGCCGCACTGCAGGTGTTATACCAATAATAGCAATACGCTCCAGTTGAATAGCCAATGTTGAGGCTATAACCCGCCGACCCGTTGATACTTGACGTCAACTTGCCCTTCAGCACTGACGACAAACTTGCCGTGCCCAGACCCGTACCACCAGTAATCACGAACCAGTCGTTCCAGCTTGAAGTGGCATTGGCGGAACTATTCCCGTAATTGTATGAATAGATATTGCCATCGCTGTTCGAAACCCAATTTGTTTCCGCGCGCGCCTTGAGCTGGGTGACTTCCGCCGAGGCCTCTGTGTGGTAACCATAGCCTTTGCGATTCAGATCAAGCACCACCGTCGAACCGTTCGGGCTTGAGTCGTTTTCATTGAAATAGCCACTGCTCGTGCCAAGAGAGTAGTTCATGCTGCCGCTCACATTTGTTGATGCGGAGGCCGTATTCAGGGATGTAATGGGTGGCAGAATGACGGGATTGGGAGAAGTGATGATGATCCCCCCAAAGCTGCCGTCTGTGATCGTCACGCTCGCCTGGACATTGACCGTGGCTAGCGCCAAGCCAGCCATGAGCAGGGATTGACGGACACCAACGATTTTTATTGCTTTCACGCGCTTCATGATTACTCCTCTGGTAGTTTGTTGTGGAACCGAAGTAAATGCCGGACCCATCATCCGGGCAAACCTCCAGTCGAATCGGGTAAACCGTTCAGCCTTGCGGCTACCTGCCGAATGGGTTCGCCGGACGCACGGACGCCCGAGCAAACAAGACTCAGCGCACACCGGGAAGAAACTGCAAAAAAACACGCAGCGCCATACCGGCGTGCGCATGAGACATCGCCGGGCTTTCGTCCAGCGAAACAGAAATGGATGGGTGGGAGAACCCATCCTGGCGTCAAACCGACGACGCCCACTGCTATTCACGCGCACTACTTGTTGCTTTATTTGTGCAGCTTTTCAGGCCAGAAACTGACGGATCTGTTGTCCGACTTGCCCTGGCAGCCTGCTGCTTTCATTTACCACTTGTCGTTCGCCTTCTGGCCAGCTTCATCCCGCCTGCGGTCCCAATGACCAGAACCCAGGCCCACGCGCACGACAAGACGGAATCTGCAATAGGGAATGCGGCACAGCACCGTCTCGGCGTGCGCATGAGATATCGCTGAAAAAATCCAACGATCACAGGATGTGGCAAGTCCTGGAAGTGGACCCACCCGGACATCCAACTGCTGATGTCCACTGCTTTTCACGCGCACTGCTTGTTGCTTTATTTTGTACAGCCTGTCTACATCAAGGTCCTTCGAATCTGGTGTCCGAATGGTTTCCTTGACTGTGGTGAATCATATCGGGCAAATATTTCAGAGCTTCGCGCGAATGCGCGTTCCGTGATGAGCTTATTGGCTCATGTCCCGGCCTGGACAGGGCGTCCGCCCCCCAGGCATAGGGGTGTCACGCACGCAACCCAGTCTCACCCCGTGCCAGCGTCATGCCGCACGAGACAACACGACGGTGCAGCCCGGGATTGAATCGCATCGAGCTGGCGTGCGCTCAAGAAGGCCCTTGCGTCTATTCGGAAGGCTTGAGAGCCGTCCGTCACAATCCACGCGTCGGGGGCCGCAAACGCCCCCCCCCACAAAAAAGGGCCACGTTTCCGGGCCCCCCTCGTTATCCGCGCTACGGCACCCGTCAGCCGAAGAGGCCCTTGAAGAACAGGCGGATGCTGTCCCACATGCGGCGGAAGAAGCCACCCTGTTCGACGTTTTCCAGCGCGACGACGTCGGCCTGCTTGATCACCTTGTCGCCCTGGCGGACTTCGACCTTGCCGATGACGTCGCCCTGCTTCACCGGGGCAATCAGGGTCGGCTTCAGCACGATCTGGGCGACGAGCTTGTCGGCCTCGCCTGCAGGCACGCTGACCGCCACATCGGTGTTCACGCCTGCCTTGACTTCGCGCGCCGCGCCTTTCCACACCGGCGCCTGCGTCAGCACGCTGCCTTTCTTGTAGAAGGTCTTGCTATCGAAAAAGCGGAAACCATAGCCGAGCAATTTGGCGGTTTCGGTTGCGCGCGCCGCTTCACTGTCGGTGCCGAACACGGCGGCGATCATCCGCTTGTCGCCGCGCTTGGCGGAGGCCACCAGGCAGTAGCCAGCTTCTTCGGTATGGCCGGTCTTCAGGCCGTCGACTCCGTCGTCGCGCCACAGCAGGAGATTGCGGTTGGGCTGATTGATGCCGTTCCACAGGAAATATTTTTGCGCATAGATCGCATAGTGGGCCGGATCCGCATTGATGATGGCGCGCGCCAGGATGGCCATGTCGTGCGCGCTCGAATAATGGCCCGGGTTGGGCAGACCGGTGGCGTCCAGGAAGTGGGTGTTGCGCATTCCCAGGCGCTGCGCTTCGGCGTTCATCAGCGCGACAAAGGCGTCCTCGCTGCCGGCGATGTGCTCGGCCATCGCGATGCTGGCATCGTTGCCCGACTGGATGATGATGCCGTGGAACAGATTATCGACCGAGATCTGCTTGCCTACCTCGACGAACATTTTCGAGCCGCCCGTGCGCCAGGCCTTCTCGCTGATAGTGACCATGTCGTTGGGATGGATCCGGCCGCGCTGCATTTCCAGGGTCGCAATGTAGGCCGTCATCATCTTGGTCAGACTGGCCGGCGGCAGGCGCGTATCGCCGTCATGCTCGGCCAGGATATCGCCGCTGGCGGCATCCATCAGCACGTAGGATTTGGCAAATATCTCCGGGGGCGGTGGAACGAAAGGTGCGCTCCAGACGGCCGGTGCGATCAGCACACTGAAAAACAGGACGAGTCGTTGCAGGAAATGCGGAGTAGTCATGGGTTTGTCGGTTTGAGTAGGAAAACAGAATCGGGGCTGAAGCTGACTGACATGCGCTGCACGCGATAGTTCAGGATACCACTGACCGGCCGCCGGGCGGCAGCCGCGCGTCGTTCCCCTGTTAAACTCGCAGGCGGTCTCCTCCTCCCTGCACACCATGCTTTATTCAGTTCTGCGACCTGCCCTGTTCAGCCTCGACCCCGAGGATGCGCACCGGCTGACCCTGTCCGGCCTCGACCTCGCGCAGCGGTTCGGCCTGCTGACGCTGCTGCCACGCGCCGCCGGCAAGCCCGTGCAGGTCATGGGCATCGACTTCCCCAATGCCGTGGGCCTGGCCGCCGGCCTCGACAAGGATGGCGCGCACATCAAGGCGCTGGCGGCACTGGGCTTCGGCTTCATCGAGATCGGCACGGTCACCCCGCGCCCGCAGCCCGGCAACCCGCAGCCGCGCCTGTTCCGCCTGCCCAAGGCCGAGGCCATCATCAACCGCATGGGCTTCAACAACCTCGGCGTCGACAACCTGGTGCGGAACGTCGAAGCCAGCGAATTCAAAGGCGTGCTCGGCATCAACATCGGCAAGAACAAGGACACGCCCAACGAGCACGCGGTCGACGATTACCTGGCCTGCCTCGACAAGGTCTATGCGCACGCCAGCTACGTGACGGTGAACATCTCCTCGCCCAACACGCAGAACCTGCGCGAACTGCAGAAGGACGAGGCGCTCGACGCGCTGCTCTCCGCGATCAAGCTGCGCCAGTCCGAACTCGCGCAGCGCCACGGCAAGTACGTTCCGGTCGCGCTGAAGATCGCGCCCGACCTCGACGACACACAGATCGCCGCGATCGCCGCGCTGCTGATGATGCACCGCATCGACGCCGTGATCGCCACCAACACCACGATCGCGCGCGACGCCGTCGCCGGCCTGCCACATGCGGAAGAAACCGGTGGCCTGTCCGGCGCGCCGGTGCGCGCGGCATCGACCCGCGTCATTGCGGCACTGGCACGCCACCTGAAGAACGAAGTGCCGATCATCGGCGTCGGCGGCATTCTGTCGGGCGCCGACGCCCGCGAGAAAACCGACGCCGGCGCTTCGCTGGTGCAACTGTATTCCGGCCTGATCTACCGCGGGCCGGCCCTGGTGCGCGAATGCGTGCAGTCCCTCGCCTGATGTCCATGCGCCTGGTGCGGGGCATCGTCGCGGCATGGCTGCTCCACGCCAGCGCGCACGCCGCGCCACTGGAACAGCCTGTCCTGACCCATTTTCCGCAACCCGGCCTCAGTGCCGACCAGCTGGGCGTGATCGTCAACGACGACGACCCCGACAGCGTGGCGATCGCCGCGTATTACCGGGCAAAGCGCGGCATCCCCGCAAACAACCTGATCCACGTGCGCTTCAAACCTGGTGGCAGCACGCTCTCCCGCGAGACATTCATCAACCTCAAGCGCCGGGTCGACCGCATCACGCCCAAAAACGTTCAGGCGTTTGCGTTGACCTGGGCGCAGCCGTACCGGGTCGACTGCATGTCGATCACGTCCGCCTTCGCCTTCGGCTTCGACCCCGCCTATTGCGCCAGCAGCTGCAAGCCGACGCAGCCCAGCCCCTATTTCAACAGCAGCGTGGCACGCCCCTGGAGCACCTATCGCATCCGTCCGACCATGAGTCTGGCCGCGGCCAGCGTGGCCGACGCCAGGAAGCTGATCGACCGCGGCGTGGCCTCCGACGGCAGCAATCCGGCCGGCACCGCCTATCTCGTCAGCACGACCGACAAGAACCGCAACGTGCGCGCCGCAGGGTATGAGCGCGTACGCATGCTGATGCAGCGCATCATCCCGACCGAAATCGTCGAAACCAACGCGCTCGAAAACAAACCCGACGTGATGTTCTACTTCACCGGCTTGGCGCAGGTGGCCGCCCTCGACAGCAACCGTTTTCTGCCCGGCGCCATCGCCGATCACCTCACCTCGGGCGGCGGCGCGCTGTTCGGCGGCTCGCAGATGAGCAGCCTGCGCTGGCTGCAAGCCGGCGCCACCGGCAGCTACGGTGCGGTGGTCGAGCCCTGCAACTTCCCGGCCAAGTTCCCGGTTCCCGGCGTCGTCATGGCGCACTACCTGCAGGGCGAAACGCTGATCGAAGCCTACTGGAAAAGCGTGCAGATGCCGGGACAGGGAATCTTCATCGGCGAGCCGCTGGCGCGCCCGTTTGCCGGCATCCGCCATGACGCCCGCGACGGCGGCCTGACTCTTTCGGCGCGCCTGCTCACGCCCGGGCTCTACAACGTGGAGGCCGCGCCATCGATGATCGGCCCCTATCGCAGCGTCGGCCGCCTGGCCATCGCCTGGGGAACGCGCCAGATCAGGCTCGACCACGTCCCGCCTGCGTACTACCGCTTCGAACGCCGTGCGGATTCCGCACCAACGCAATAGACCGCTGCACTTCTAGCACGCAGCGGGTTTGGTTATGCTGCGGTATCCATCCGCACGAGGCTCGCCATGCACATCGGCATTCCCAGGGAAATCAAGAATCACGAATACCGGGTGGCGCTCACCCCGGAAGGCGCGCGCGTCCTGGCCGAAGCCGGCCACACCGTCAGCGTCGAAACCGGCGCCGGTGTGGCGGCAGGCTTCGCAGACGAGGCCTATCGTGCTGCCGGTGTCCGCATCGTGGGCACGCCTGCCGAGGCCTATGCCGCCGACCTGGTGGTGAAGGTGAAGGAGCCGCAGGCGGACGAAGTGGCACGGCTGCGCGCGGGCCAGTTGCTGTTCTGCTACCTGCACCTGGCCGCCGCGCCCGAGCTGGCGCGCGAACTGATGGCGCGTGGGGTAACAGCGATCGCCTACGAGACCGTGAGCAAGCCGGGCGGCGGCCTGCCGCTGCTGCAGCCGATGTCCGACATCGCCGGCCGTCTGGCGCCGCAGATGGGCGCGCTGGGCCTGCAAACGTCGCACGGCGGCAGCGGCAAGCTGATCACCGGCCTGCCCGGCGTGCCGCCTGCACGCGTGCTCATCATCGGTGCCGGCGTTGTGGGCATGAGCGCGGCGCGCACGGCAGTCGGGCTGGGTACACGCATCACCCTGATCGACCGCCAGACCGACAAGCTCGCGCACGCCGAAGCCCAGTTCGGTGCGCGGGTGGAAACGCGCTTCTCCTCGCCCGACGCGATCGACGACAGCCTCGAACACGCCGACATCGTCATCGGCGCCGCCCAGATTCCGGGCCGCCATGCGCCGCGCCTGATCAGCCTCGCCTCGCTGAAACGGATGCCGCCAGGTGCGGTGCTGGTGGACGTCGCCATCGACCAGGGCGGCATCGCCGAGACCTCGCGTCCCACCACCCACAGCCATCCCTTCTTCGTGGCCGAGGGCATCGTCCACTATTGCGTCACCAACATGCCCGGCGCTGTGGCCCGGACCGCCACCAAGGCGCTCACCCATGCCACCCTGCCCTACGTGCAGGCGCTGGCTGCTGAAGGCCTGGCCGCGCTGGAGGCTGACGCCGGACTGAAGGCGGGGCTGCATGTGCACGCCGGGAAAATCACCCACGCCGGGCTGGCGCAGGATTTGGGATACAGCTAGGGCGACGGTGCGGTCGCGTCCACTTCCAGCCATGTGTGCCCGAGCACACTGCCCGCAGCGTCGAAACAGTAGACCAGTGGCATCCCGGACGGAATCTCCACCCGCTCCATCGCCTCGGCGGAGAGGCCATCCAGATGCATCACCAGCCCGCGCAGGGTGTTGCCGTGGCTGACCACCAGCAGGCGCCGCCCCATGCGCAGCCGCGGCAACAGCACTTCGTCCCAGTACGGCAGCATGCGGCGCTGGCAATCGCGCAGGCTTTCACTGGGAGGAAGGTCGCCCGGGTCCATGCCAGCATACAGCGGGTCGAAGCGCGGATGGCGCGGATCGTCGCGATCCAGCGGCGGCGGCGGTTCGAAATAGCCGCGCCACCAGCGGCGCGACGCCGCCTCGCCCCAGGTTGCGAAGATCTCTTGCTTGTTCATGCCCTGCAGCGCGCCGTAATGCCGTTCGTTCAGGCGCCAGGTCGTGAACAGCGGGACATCCGGCGTGCCCATCGCGGCCAGCAGCGCCTCGGCGGTCTGGCGGGAACGTTGCAGCACCGATCCATGCACTTCATCAAAGACGTAGCCTGCCTGCGCCAACCTCCGCCCCGCGGCGGCCGCTTCGGCAAGCCCGGTTCCGGTCAGCGGAATGTCGGTCCATCCGGTGAAGCGATCGGAGAGATTCCATTCGCTGTGGCCGTGGCGAAACAGCACCAACCATTCCGCCATCGCGCTCATTCAGGCGCCTCCGTCAGCACGTCGTGCAAATGGTGACGGTCGGCCCAGGCTTCGAGATGCCAGCCCTGGCCGTCAAGCCGAAACCAGTTGAGCGCGCAGTTGGGAATCGCGAAATCGCGGGGCGTGTGCAGCGGTCGGCCAGTGGCCCGACGGTAGACCACATCGAGCACCCCGCTGTGGCTCACCGCCGCTATCGTCTGCCCCGGGTGGTGCCGTACCAGCCAGTCCATCGCCTCGCCCACCCGTTCGGCGAACCCGCGTAGCGACTCGCCCGTCCCGAAATCGTAATCGAGGTCACGCGCCAGATAATGCGCATGGGCCTCGGGATGGCGCTCGGCACCCTGCGCGGCCGTCAGGCCCTGGAACTGCCCGAAATGCCGCTCGCGCAGTTGCGGCAGGCATTTCACGTCCAGGTCCTCCCGCTGCGCCAGCACCCGCGCCGTTTCCAGCGCACGCACCAGGTCGCTGCTGTAGATCGCGCTGAATCGATGGTGCGCCGCATTGAACGCCATCGCCAGCGCCTGCGCCCGCCCGGTCGCATTGAGCGGAATGTCGGTGTGCCCCTGGATGCGCTTCTCCACATTCCAGTCGGTCTCGCCATGGCGGATGAGGCAGAGACGGGTCCCCGCGGGCCTGGAAATTTGATGCATATCAATTGCATGCGAACTGATCTATACCAAATCAAAATCTGACATAAAAACAGGGATGCGTCATTTTTTCGCGTACAAGCAACACTTGGCCGTCAGGGTCCGATTCTGTCGGGTGCGACAACTTGACACACTTTTATAAATAGATATATTTATCTTCATATGCGAATAACATCACCAAATTCGCATGTACTAATCAAGTTATCAATCACGGGAGACGTGTATGGAAGCGACAACCTACAACTATAAGGTCGTCCGCCAGTTCGCCATCATGACGGTGGTATGGGGGATCGTCGGGATGCTGGTCGGAGTCATCCTGGCCTCGCAACTGATCTGGCCGGATCTGACGTTTGGCATTGAATGGCTTTCATACGGACGTCTCAGGCCGTTGCACACCAACGCGGTGATCTTCGCCTTCGGCGGCTCGGCGATGTTCGCGGTGTCCTACTACATCGTGCAGCGCACCTGCCAGGTTCGACTGTGGGCCGAGAAGCTGGCGGCCTTCACCTTCTGGGGCTGGACAGCGGTCATCGTGCTGGCGGCGGTCACGCTGCCGCTCGGCATCACCAGTTCCAAGGAATACGCCGAACTGGAATGGCCGATCGACCTGCTGATCGCGGTGGTGTGGGTGTCCTACGCGCTGGTGTTCTTCGGCACCATCATCAAGCGCAAGACCAAGCACATCTACGTCTCCAACTGGTTCTTCGGCGCCTACATCCTGGTGATCGCGCTGCTGCACATCGTCAACAGCGCCGAGCTGCCGTGGATCCTCGGCGGCAGCACGAGCGCCTGGTACAAGTCCTACTCCGCCTACGCCGGCGTGCAGGACGCGATGGTGCAGTGGTGGTACGGCCATAACGCGGTGGGCTTCTTCCTCACCACCGCCTTCCTCGGCATGATGTACTACTTCATTCCCAAGCAGTCCGGCCGTCCGATCTACTCGTATCGCCTGTCGGTCGTCCACTTCTGGTCGCTCAACTTCATCTACATGTGGGCGGGCCCGCACCACCTGCAGTACACCGCCCTGCCCGACTGGGCGCAGTCGCTCGGCATGGTGTTCTCGCTGATGCTGCTGGCGCCTTCGTGGGGCGGCATGATGAACGGCATCATGACCCTCTCCGGCGCGTGGCACAAACTGCGCACCGACCCGATCCTCAAGTTCATGGTGACCGCGCTGTCGTTCTACGGCATGTCGACCTTCGAAGGGCCGATGATGTCGATCAAGACGGTCAATGCATTGAGCCACTACACCGAATGGACCATCGGCCACGTGCATTCCGGTGCCCTCGGCTGGGTTGCGATGATCACCATCGGTTCCATGTACTACCTGATCCCGCGCCTGTTCGGCCGCGAATCGATGTGGAGCACCAAGCTGATCGAATGGCACTTCTGGCTTTCCACCATTGGCGTGGTGCTGTATATCGCCTCGATGTGGATCGCCGGGGTGGCGCAAGGCCTGATGTGGCGCGCAGCGAATCCCGACGGCACGCTGACCTACAGCTTCGCCCAGGTGGTCGCCACCATGCATCCGTTCTACAGCATCCGTCTCGTGGGCGGCGCGCTGTTCCTCTCCGGCATGCTGATGATGGCCTGGAACGTCTGGCAGACCGTGCGTGCAGGCCGCGTCGTGAATGACGCCCCCATCCCGCAAGCCGTCCACGCCTAAGGAGACCGAACATGATTACGCATGAAAGCATTGAAAAGAACCTCGGTCTGCTGATCGTGCTGACCATCCTCATCGTCAGCGTCGGCGGCCTGGTGCAGATCGTGCCGCTGTTCTTCCAGACCTCGACGACCACGCCGGTGGAAGGCCTCAAGCACTACACGGCACTGCAGCTGATGGGACGCGACATCTACATCCGCGAAGGCTGCGTCGGCTGCCATTCGCAGATGATTCGTCCGTTCCGTGCCGAGACCGAGCGCTACGGCCACTATTCGGTGGCGGGCGAGTATGTCTACGACCGCCCCTTCCTGTGGGGTTCCAAGCGAACCGGACCGGATCTGGCACGCGTCGGCGGCCGCTATTCCGATGCCTGGCAGATGGCGCACCTGATGAATCCGCGCGACGTGGTGCCGGAATCCATCATGCCCGCCTACCCCTGGCTCGACCGTCCGCTCAAGGACACCGGCATCCAGGCCAAGATGCGCACGCTGGACATCGTCGGCCACGGCTATACCGAGCAGGAAATCGCCGAAGCGCCCGCGGCGATCGCCGGCAAGACCGAGATGGAAGCCGTCATCGCCTACCTGCAGGTGCTCGGCACCCACGCCCCGAAGAACTGAGACCGGTATGGATAGCGGAACCGTCAGCGGCATCATTACGGCGATCTTCGTCCTGGTGTTCATCGGCATCGTCTGGTGGGCCTTCAGCAAGGGAAACAAGCAGCGTTTCGAAGAGGACGCCAAACTCCCTTTCCAGGATGACGACGATACGCCAGCCAAACAAGGAGACAAGCAATGAGCGATTTCACCAGCGGCTTCTGGCCCATCTACATCAGCGTCCTCACCCTGGTGAGCATCGTCGGCACCTGGGTGTTTCTCAAGTCGCAGACGACCCGCAGGTTCGCGCCCGGCGAGAAGGCCGAACTCATGGAACATACCTGGGACGGCGACCTGCAGGATCTCAACAACCCCTTGCCGCGCTGGTGGCTGGGGCTGTTCTACGGCACCATGATTTTCGGCCTGGGATACCTTGCGTTGTGGCCGGGCCTGGGTAATTACGCCGGCCTGCTGAAATGGACCTCGAGGGGGGAATACGAGGCCGAGGTGAAAGCCGCCGAAGCCAAGTTCCAGCGGATGTATGCCGGCTTCATGAAGCAGGACATCGCCACCGTGGCCGCCGATCCGAACGCGCGCGCCATCGGCAAGCACCTGTTCCTGACCTACTGTTCTCAGTGCCACGGCTCCGACGCCACGGGCGCCAAGGGCTTCCCCAACCTGACCGACAACGACTGGCTCTACGGCGGCGACCCCGACACCATCCAGGCCACCATCACCAACGGCCGCAACGCCGCGATGCCGGCGTGGGGCCCGATTCTCGGCGCCGAGAAGGTCAAGCAGGTGGCGAACTACGTGCTGTCGCTGTCGGGCCGCAAGCATGACGCGACCCTGGCCGCTGCGGGCAAGGCCGTCTTCGCCGAGAACTGCGCCGCCTGCCACATGCCAGACGGCACCGGCATGAAGGCGCTGGGCGCGCCCAACCTCACCGACAAGGTGTGGCTGTATGGCGGCAGCGAGGCCACGATCATCGAGACCATCAGCAAGGGTCGCAACGGTGTCATGCCTGCCCTGACCCAGACGCTCGGCACCACCTCCAACAAGGAAGCCAAGCTGCATCTGCTGGCGGCCTACGTGTATGGGCTGTCGCAGCAGAAGTAAGCGGTGAGCAGTAAGCAGTAAGCAGTAAGCAGTAAGCAGTGAGTAGTGAGTAGTGAGTAGTGAGTAGTGAGTAGTGAGCGGTACTCGCCGGGAAGGACCCGGCGAGCCGCTTGAACGTATTGTTCCAGTACGTTGAAGCGGCTCAGACTTTCACGGACAAACGCAGTGACCAACGACAAGCAGCCCGCCTCCGCCGACGCCGCAACCGAGCAGCAGCTCTACGCAATCCGGCAGAAAATCCAGCCGCGCGCGGTGCACGGCGTGTTCGCCAACTGGCGCATCGCGCTGGTGCTGCTGACCCAGACGCTCTATTACGGCATGCCCTGGCTGCACTGGGACAACCGCCAGGCGGTGCTGTTCGACCTGGCCGCACGCAAATTCTATATTTTCGGCCTGGTGTTCTGGCCGCAGGATTTCGTCTACCTGACCGGCCTGCTGATCCTGTCGGCGCTCTCGCTGTTTCTGTTCACCGCAGTGGCCGGGCGCCTGTGGTGCGGCTATGCCTGTCCGCAGACCGTGTACACCGAAATCTTCATGTGGGTGGAAAACTGGCTGGAAGGCGACCATGTCGCCCGCAGGAAGCTCGACGCCTCGCCGTGGAATGCCGTCAAGCTGAGAAAGCGCGGCCTCAAACACCTCGTGTGGTTCGCGATCGCACTATGGACCGGCCTCACCTTCGTCGGCTATTTCACCCCGATCCAGACGCTGGCGGCAGAAACGCTCCGCGCCAGCCTCGGCCCGTGGGAAACCTTCTGGGTCCTGTTCTACGCGTTCGCCACCTGGGGCAATGCCGGTTTCATGCGCGAGCAGGTGTGCAAGTACATGTGTCCCTACGCGCGCTTCCAGAGCGTGATGTTCGATTCCGACACGCTGACCGTGACCTACGACAGTTCGATCGGCGAGCCGCGCGGCCCGCGCAGCAAGAAGACCGATTACAAGGCCGCCGGCCTCGGCACCTGCGTCGACTGCAACGTCTGCGTGCAGGTCTGCCCCACCGGCATCGACATCCGCAACGGCCTGCAATACGAATGCATCGGCTGCGCCGCCTGCATCGACGGCTGCGACCAGATCATGGACAAGATGGGCTACCCGCGCGGGCTGATCCGCTACACCACGGAAAACGTGGTGAAGGGGAAATACCCCGACACCGGCATCGTCAAGCATGTCCTGCGTCCGCGCACCATCATCTACACCGTGCTGCTGACGCTGATCGCGGGCGCATTCGTCTACAGCCTCGCCACGCGGGTACCGCTCAATGTCGGCGTGGTGCGCGACCGCGTGGCGCTGTCGAA
>JAJYXA010000513.1 GCA_021791235.1 Pseudomonadota bacterium | reverse complement strand
TCTGTCAAACCCAACTTTAACAGTGGCTTCCGAAATGGCGTCCCGGATCAGGGAGTTACAGGCGCACGGCAGCGCCTTAGCACTACATTTCGCGGATGATCGGCAGCGGATCAGGCGACGGCGGGGGCCGGCACGGCGTCGCGGATGTTGGGCGGCAGCGCCACGCCGACCGCCTGGAACAGCCGGCCGGCCACCCCGCTCACCGGCGTGCGCAGGATCAGGCGCTTGCCGTCCTGCACCACGGTGAGTTCCTGGAGGCGATCGAGATCGGCGAGAAGGTCGCGCCATTCCGGCTTCAGCCGCGCGGCGCTCAGCCGGTCCTCCAGTTCCTTGCGCAGCACCAGGGCGAGGAAGCTACAGAACACGTGGCCGCGGATCGCCGCGTCGGTCTGGTGGTAGATCGGCCGTGTCGCCAGCAGCGCCTTGGCCGAGCGGAACAGTTGCTCCACGACCAGCAACTCGCGGTAGCGCCGCATCACCTCGAGCGGCGGCAGCCGCGTGCTGGTGCGCAGTATATAGAGACCGTCGTAGCGCGCGTCCTCGGCGACCCGCTCGTCGTCGATGCTGAAGTGCCGCTCATCGGGCGTCTTCAGGTAGCGGCGATAGGCGCTGTTGCCGACCAGCGCCTTGTCGCCCTGGGCGAGCTTGGTACGCAGGGCCGCGACCACCGCCGCGCGGGTGCGGGCGGCCTGCACCGCCTCGCCGAGATTGCGGCAGACGACATAGCGGCGGCTGCCGACCGTCACCGTCTTGGTCTGCAACTCGGTGTCGGCGCGCCCGTCATGCGGGATGACCAGCGGCACACTGGGGGCCGGATCGGCCAGCACCACCTCGCGCACCTCCTTGCTGGCACGCTCGCGAACGCCGAGGATGTAGTCGAGGCCGCGCTGCTCGAGCCCGGCGATGGTGGCGCCGCTGATCATGCCGCGATCGGCGACGACGCAGACCTGGGTGATGCCGAAGCGGCGGCGCAGCCGGTCGATGACCGGGATCAGCGTCGTGACATCGGCGGTGTTGCCGGGCCACATCTCCGAGCAGACCGGCCGCCCCTGCGCGTCGATGATGATGCCGACGATCATCTGGTTGAGCTGCGGCCGATAATCCTTCGAATGGCCGCGTACGCCGAGGCTGGCGCCGCCCTCGCCCTCGAAATAGAGCGACGTGGTGTCCAGGAACACCACCGAGAGGTCGGCGAACAGGTCGCGCCGGCGCGCGAACAGGTGCTCCTCGACGAGATCCTTGACGCAGCGCGGCGCGAGGGTGCGGCCGGCCTGCTCGCCCTCAGGCAGCTCCTCGCCGAGCCACGCCATCGCCCGGTAGAGGTGATGCAATTGCAGGTCGGCGACGCCGTCGATGCGATAGTCATCGCGCCAGTGCTCACAGGCGCGGTCGGAGCCGGAGACCATCAGCCGGTGCAGCACGGTGAGGAAGACGGCGCGCTCGACCGGGAAGGCGAAGTCGCGCCCGGCGAGCAGGTTGTGCAGCACGGCGCCGCACTGGCTGTCGCGCCACAGCCGCTCGAACAGCAGCGGCGGGCCGATGCGCCTGGCGTCGAGATGGAGGGTCTCGCCCGCGTCGAGGGCGGAGAGCACCAGGGCGCGCTGCGCCAGCCGGGCGGCGGAGCGGGCCAGCCGCTCTAGGTCGCCGCGCCGCTCGACCTCGTCCTTGCGGCCGAGATTGCGGATGATGCGCTGGCGGACGCGGCCGTCCTCACGCACGGTCTCGACCAGATAGACGTAGGTGTAGGGACCGATGCGCTTCTCGCGGACGAACATGTCTCTAGCATTCGGCACCTGAGCGATTCGTCAAGCCAAAAGGGCCATAGAGCCGCAGAATTTAGCACTACGCCTTGGCGCCGTGGCGACGCCCCCTTCTGTAAACCCTTGAAAGGGGCTGCTTCTTCAGGTCGCCGCCGTACCAATCGCCCGCCAACTGTTAAAGTTGGGCTTGGCCGCGCTGCCATGCTGCTGCGCAGACCGGTACTGGGGGGTGCCGTGCACGATTGCCAGCGGATTTCGATTCAAACATATGGACACTGCCATCGGCGGCTGATATGATACGGAACAGAAAGGCAGAGTGGGGCCTGCGTGGTGAAGGCCCGGACGGCCAATGAGTGATTGACTGGTCTGCGTTTTGTTCGAGTACAGGTATTCCTTTTTCTACATTCGCGGCGGGCGCCGGCGCTGCTTTCGGGCCGGGGTCACAACATCATGGAGCAACGCATTTGACACAACAGGAATTCGACCGGATCAAGCAGGACGTGCTGAGGCTGCTGCGGCTGCGTGGCTTCGAGCGTATCATTTTGGGCTACGGCGGCAAGTGCGAGCAGCCGCGATATGACATCGTCGGATGCGCCAGCCCTGCGCCCTGCAAGAAATTCCGGCAGAGAATGGTCAACATCCTGGCGAAGCTGAACGCGTTTGCCGGCACGTATGTCATGGCCAAACTTGGTGCCGGCAGCAGTGACACCTGGCAGGGTCCCCGGGACAGCGACGGCGAACCGTGCCGCTGGATCAACCACTATTACTGCGACGAGTGCTGTGTCA
>JAJYXA010000447.1 GCA_021791235.1 Pseudomonadota bacterium | reverse complement strand
GTTGAGCGCAACCCGGGTGTCCGATCCGAATGGAACGGACTGGGTCTATAACGGCGCCAGGGACTGGAATGGCGGCGGGCGACATGTTTCGCACGATTACGGCTATGGCAAGGTCGATGCGCTCGCGGCAGTGCGGTTGGCTGAAACCTGGTACGACCAGAGCACTTATTTCAATCTGGACGAGAAAACCGCGGCAAGCGGCGTACTGAACGCTGCCATCCCGGATGGCAATGGATCGCTCGTGCAAAGTCTCGCGGTCGCCGCTGGATTGGAAGTAGAGCATGTGGACGTTCTGGTTGACCTTGGTCATTCTTATGAGGGCGACTTGATCATCAAGCTGAAATCGCCTTCCGGCACCGAAAGCATTCTCTTCAACCGCCCAGGCAAGGCGCCCGGGAGTGCAGCCGGCGAGCGAGGCGATTTCTATGCCGACAGCGTATTGACGTTCGGTTCGACGCGCTATCGCGGTGAGGACAGCGGGGGCAACTGGACACTGGAAATAATCGACGCCGTTACGGGAGAGACCGGACAGCTTAAAAATTGGTCGATCAATGTCCGCGGGAAAACTGCCGACCTCGACAACCGCTATGTCTATGCAAACGAGTTTGCCTCCATTGGCACGGGTGCTCGGGCCTCGCTGACGGATACCGATAGTGGCTCCCGTGACGAGATCAACGCGGCGGCAGTCACCAGCAACAGCACGATTAATCTGAATGCAGGCGCTACCAGCACCATCGCCGGCCGCGCCCTGACGATTGGCAGCAGCAGTTCAATCGAGCGGGCCTACGGCGGTGACGGCAACGACACGCTGATCGGGAACGCCGCAGCTAACGTTTTGATCGGCGCGCGCGGCAACGATTCCATCAGCGGCGGGGCAGGTCTGGACCTGCTGGATGGTGGGATAGGGAACGATGAATTGAGCGGTGGTACGGATCGAGACTATTTTCTCATTCGCCAGCAGTCGAATGCCGTGGACACAATCACTGATTTCGGCGTTACGCAAGGTGGCGAGAAGATACTGCTGGTCGGTTTTGGCGGCATTCAAGACTTCGGCCAGATTACCAAAGTGCAGGAAGGTGCGAATCTCCGTCTGAGTCTCGGCGAGGAGCAAAGCATATTGCTCAACAACGTTACGGCGTCCCAGTTTACAGAACAATCGGTTACGTTTTTGAATGATGAAAACGCTCTCAACCTGTATTTGTCATACATCGCCAATACGACTTATATCGGTACATCAGGGGTAGAGGATGTCTCACTGCCGACAAGCTCGGGGGATGTAACTTTTTATGCTCTCGACGGCGACGACTTGGCCGACGCCAATACCGGTGCGGATTTGCTTGATGGAGGCAACGGCAACGACATTCTGTGGGGCGAGTATAGCCAGACGGCCCCTGGCAATGATTGGCTGGAAGGAGGTGCCGGGGCCGACACGCTGCTGGGCGGACCTGGCAACGACGCCATTTTCGGCGGAAGTGGCGCCGACCAAATGGATGGAGAGGACGGCAACGATTATGTGGATGGTGGCTCAGGCGACGATCTGGTCATCGGGCGCGGAGGCGACGATCTGGTCATCGGGGGCGCGGGTCGCGATCTGTTGCGCGGCGGCGAGGGCGCTGACTCCATGAATGTCGAGGGTGATCTTGGCGAGGTCGTGCTTTCTAGTACCTCTGCGGTGATGAATTATGGCGCGATGGGTGAAGGCGGGGTAGACACCTTCATCGTGATGCCCTCGGCAACGGGCACTTCAGGTATCAGCCTTAGTGTTACGGGCTCGGGCACTGTTATCAGCGCGAGGAATATGATCGGGGATTTCGATGTGGCGAACGAACGAATCGATATCAGTCGTTTCGCAGCTATTCGGGGATTTTCCGATTTGACGATATCGCAATCGACTGTAAGCGGCACACCCGTCGCCAAGATTCAAATTGGCAGCGGTTCTTCCGC
Organism: Pseudomonadota bacterium; assembly: GCA_021791235.1. The sequence goes on along the minus strand of JAJYXA010000447.1, from coordinate 14,117 downwards.
TGTGTACGTCCATGTGTTCAATGTTGCGGCATCGTCTCTCACTTCTGCGAATTTCATTTTCCCCACACGACAGGAAGTAGCCGGAGCGACCAATGGCAATGACGTTCTGGTTGGAACAGCCGGAGGTGACTTGATCGATGGCGGTACGGGGGCTGATTCTATGGAAGGACGCACTGGCGATGATACCTATGTCGTAGACAACGCCGCTGATCGCCTCGTCGAATTACCAGACGGTGGTTTCGATACCCTTCGCAGCGCAGTGTCATTTTTACTGCCTGAGAACGTGGAAAATTTGCAATTGACAGGTAACACGGCCATAAACGGAACGGGTAACTCAGCAGATAATCGCATTGTCGGCAACGCGAGTGTTAACCGAATTGACGGTGGTGCTGGAGCCGACGAGATGTTAGGAGGGAGTGGTGACGATGTTTATGTCGTAGACAATGGCAACGACCGTATCGTAGAGAAGGCGGGCGAGGGTAATGACCATGTAGAGTCGGCGGTGTCGTACACGCTGTCTCCTGAGCTGGAGCACCTCACGCTTACCGGTACCGTGCCGGTTAATGCCACGGGCAATGCCTCTGCCAATACGCTAATTGGTAACGCGGCCGACAATGCCTTGGATGGTGCGACGGGTGCCGATACCCTGATTGGCGGTCAAGGAAACGACATCTATATGGTTGACCAAACGGGCGATGTGGTGACCGAAAACGCGAATGAGGGCATTGATTCGGTTATCAGCAGCGTAAATTACACGTTGTCGGCGAACCTAGAGAACGCCTCTCTGGGTGGGAGCGGAAATCTCACGCTGACCGGCAACGTGCTGGATAACCAACTGGCCGGAAATTCCGGTGTCAACAGTTTGAGCGGCGGTAATGGCAACGACGTGCTGGATGGTGGAACAGGTGCAGACACTTTAGTGGGGGCGCTGGGCGATGATGTTTACATTGTTGACAACGCTGGCGACCTCGTCACCGAGAATCTCAACGAAGGCAGCGACACCGTCGAGTCGGGCATTACCTACACCCTGGGCACCAACGTCGAGAACCTGCTGCTGACTGGTACCAGCGCCATCAACGGTACTGGCAACACGCTGGACAACACGCTCATCGGCAACAGCGCCAACAATGTGCTCACGGGCGGTGCGGGTTATGACACCCTGGATGGTAGCGCCGGTGCTGACAGCATGGCTGGCGGCCTGGATGACGATGGCTACTACGTGGATAACGTGGGCGACGTGGTGATCGAGAATGCCGGCGAAGGTTGGGATTGGGTGGAATCGAGGATCAGCTACACCCTGGGTGCCAACGTCGAAGGCTTGCAACTGGCCTTTGGTGCGGGAGCTATCAACGGCGCGGGTGGTGTGGCGAACGATTACCTGGTTGGCAATGAAAGTACCAACGTCCTGACTGGGCTGGCAGGAAACGATGAACTGGCGGGTGAAGGTGGCCTTGACACCCTGATCGGTGGTACTGGAGACGATATCTACTACCTGTTCACCAACGACGGTCTGATTGACAGCGTGCTTGAGAACATCAACGAAGGCACGGACATCGTGTATTTCTATGGCCCAGCGGCGGGTACCACCTACTCTTTGGCGGCAAACGTCGAGAATGCCACATCATGGGGAAGCGGGCTGAACTTTACTGGCAACACGCTCAACAACAAACTCACGGGCGATTCTGGCATCAACGTCCTCAATGGCGGAGCGGGTGTCGACACTTTGACGGGCTATGGCGGCAACGACACCCTGCGCGGTGGCGGCGGCGGCGACTATCTCGATGGCGGCCAAGGTGTGGACATGTATGAGTTCGACAAACAAGACTTGGCTAACGGTTGGGACTCAGTATGGTATGGGGGCCCTCGCCTGAACTCGGTAATAGGGGACGGCAGCGACATCATCGACTTCGGGTTCGATTCGAGCGAAGCCGTCATCGAGCGCGGGGGGTGGTACCGAGGCTACGACGATCCCTATGCGTACTGGGATGCTGGTGCGTTCGACTACGACGGAGCGGCAACGACGAACATCAAGATTTCTCACAAGGACTACTCATATAGCCAGGAAGGCGTGGTTTTATGGGATTACTTCGACGCCAATGGCAACGTGGGCAGCAACCGGTTTGCAGAAATAAAGTTCGCGAATGGCGTTACCTGGAGTTTCGACGACCTCAAGGCCAAACTGCTTGGCGGAACGAGCAGCAGCGACCAGATCATCGGATTCTATGGCAATGACTCACTGCGCGGTCAGGACGGAAATGACTACCTTGATGGCCTGTCTGGCAACGACACCCTCGATGGTGGTGCGGGCGCCGACACCCTCGTCGGCGGCACCGGCAACGACACCTACATTCTGGGGCGCGGCTATGCCGCCGACACCGTGGTCGAGAACGACGCCACTGCCGGCAACGCCGACATCGCCCAGTTCCTGTCTGGTATCGCGACCGATCAGATCTGGTTCCAGCACGTCGCCAACAACCTGGAGGCCAGCATCATCGGCACCGGCGACAAACTGGTGGTCCAGGACTGGTATCTCGGCAGCGCCAATCATGTCGAGCAGTTCAAGACCACCGACGGCGCCCGGACCCTGCTCGACAGCAACGTGCAGAATCTGGTGAATGCCATGGCGAGCTTCGCGCCGCCGGCTGCCGGCCAGACCACCTTGCCGCAGAATTACCAGGATGCGCTTGCGGGCGTGATCGCGGCCAACTGGCAGTAATCGCTTCGCTCATGCGCACCTGCCTGCCTCCAAGGCGGATGGGCGCGCATGACGACTGGACACGATCGCCATGCAGCCAACGCACTCTTCGCCAGAACGACTGGCCGACACCGGCCTCGCCTGCCTGGTCATGCTGGCGCGCTTCCACCAGATCGCCGCCGATCCCGAGCAGCTTGCGCACCAGTTCAAGGCATCCGGTCAACCTTTCGATAAAGCGGAAATCCTGCTCGCCGCAAAACACCTCGGCTTGCAGGCCAGGCCCGTCAAGACTTCCATTGACCGCCTCGAACGCACCCCGCTGCCCGCCATCGCGGTGGACAACGCCGGCGGCTACTTCATCCTCGCCCGCTACGACGCCGACAAGGCGCTGATCCACGACCCCAAGGCCGAGCGGCCGCAGGTGGTGTCCAGGGAGGAACTGCTGGCGCGCTGGGGGTCGGAGGACGGAGGACAGAAGACAGAGGACAGAAAGTCGTGTGGGCAGCTCATATTGTTTGCCTCGCGCGCCTCGATGACCGGCGAGATGGCCAAGTTCGACTTCTCCTGGTTCATCCCCGCCGTCGTCAAATACCGCAGACTGCTGGGCGAAGTGCTGCTGGTGTCGTTCGTGCTGAATCTGTTTGCGCTGGTCACCCCGCTGTTCTTCCAGGTGGTGATGGACAAGGTGCTGGTGCACCGCGGGCTGACCACGCTCGACGTCATCGCCGTCGGCCTCTTGGTGGTGTCGGTCTTCGAAGTGGCGCTGTCGGGCCTCAGGAGCTACGTCTTCGCCCACACCACCAGCCGCATCGACGTCGAACTCGGCGCGCGCCTGTTCCGCCATCTGCTGCATCTGCCGCTGGGCTACTTCCAGGCGCGCCGGGTCGGCGATTCGGTCGCCCGGGTCAGGGAACTGGAGAACATCCGCGCCTTCCTCACCGGCAATGCCATCACCGTGGTGCTCGACGTCTTCTTCTCGGTGGTGTTCATCGGCGTGATGCTGTTCTACAGCGGCTGGCTCACCCTGGTGGTGCTGGCCTCGCTGCCGCTGTATTTCGTGATCGCGCTCCTGGTCACGCCGCTGCTGCGCGCCCGGCTGCACGAGAAGTTCAACCGCGGCGCCGAGAACCAGGCCTTCCTGGTCGAGACGGTGTCCGGCATCGACACCTTGAAGAGCATGGCGGTGGAACCGCAGATGCAGCGGCGCTGGGACGCCCAGCTGGCCGGCTACGTGTCCGCCGGCTTCAGGTCCGCCACCATTTCCACCCTGGCGCACGAAAGCACGAACCTCGTCGGCAAGCTCGTCACCGTGGCCACGCTATGGCTCGGGGCGAAGCTGGTGATCGAAGGCCAACTCAGCGTCGGCCAGCTCATCGCCTTCAACATGCTGGCCGCCCGTGTGGCGCAGCCCATCATGCGGCTGGCGCAGTTGTGGACGGACTTCCAGCAGACCGGCATTTCGGTGCAGCGGCTGGGCGACATCCTCAACGCTCCCGCCGAAGCGGCCGGCGCCAAGAGCAGCCTGCCGCCGATTGCCGGACGCATCGCCTTTGACAACGTCCATTTCCGCTACCGGCCCGACACCCCCGAAGTGCTGAAGGGCATCACCCTCGACATTGCCCCCGGCGAAGTCATCGGCATCGTCGGCCGCTCCGGTTCGGGCAAGAGCACCCTGACCAAGCTGATCCAGCGCCTGTACGTCCCCGAACGCGGCCGGGTGCTGGTCGACGGGCTGGACTTGACCCTGGCCGATGCCTCCAGCCTGAGGCGGCAGATCGGCGTGGTGCTGCAGGAGAACGTGCTGTTCAACCGCACCCTGCGCGAGAACATCGCGCTCGCCGACCCCGGCGCGCCGCTGGAGCAGGTGATTGCGGCCGCCAGGCTGGCCGGTGCGCACGAATTCATCCTGGAACTGCCCGAAGCCTACGACACCGTCGTCGGCGAACACGGCTCGACCCTGTCGGGCGGCCAGCGCCAGCGCATCGCCATCGCCCGCGCCCTGATGAGCGAGCCGCGCATCCTCCTCTTCGACGAGGCCACCAGCGCGCTCGATTACGAATCCGAGCGCATCGTCCAGCAGAACATGCAGGCCATCTGCCGGGGCCGCACCGTCATCGTCATCGCCCACCGCCTGTCCGCCGTGCGCCATGCCAACCGCATCCTGGTGATGGATCACGGCCAGATCGTCGAAGCGGGTACCCACGCCGAACTGCTGCAGCACGAGGCGGGGCATTATTCGCGCTTGCATCGGCTGCAAGCGGGGTGAGGGTTCAGGTGGGCGTGTGGGTTTTAAGCCAGTCCTTGAGCGCGGCGTCGAGCCGGGTCTGCCAGCCGTCTCCGGTGGCGCGAAACGGCGCCACCACTTCGGGCGAGAGGCGGATCGTGATGCGCTCCTTGAGCGGCGCTTTTTGCGGGCCGCGCGGGCGACGCGCCAGTTTGGCTTGCAGGGACTTGGGTAGCGCTTCGATGCGAACGGCGCGCGCGAAGTCGGCCTCGGTGAGCTCCCTGACTTCGCCCGCTTTATTGGTTAAGGGTGAGTGCTTTGCCATGTTTCTTTGCCTCTCTCAAATTAGCCTTGCGAAAGCTGATGACCCGGATGCCGTCCTCAGTTTCCACAAAGCACAACACGTGCAGTCGCCGGTCCAGATACCCCACGGCAACGATGCGGCATTCACCGTAATCCTGCCGGTCATCAGTCAGATAGGCGGCCGTCTCGAAATCAAACTCCGCCACCTGTTCAAACGACAGACCGCGTTCCCGGATGTTCCGTGCGTCCTTGGCCGGGTCGAATTCGATGTGCATGACTGAATTGTATGCACAAAATAATTATAGAGCAACCCGATAAATAACATGCTGAAACGCCACGCCCTCGCCGACCTCTTCAAGCGCTACGCCAAAATCTTCCGCCACGCCTGGTCGCACCGCAAAGAGACCGACGCCCCCGCGCTGCAACCGCACGAAGCCCAGTTCCTTCCCGCCGCGCTGGCCTTGCGCGATACGCCGGTTCACCCTGCGCCGCGCATTGCGCTCTGGCTCATCATGGCCTTCGCCCTGATCGCGCTGCTGTGGGCCGTCTTCGGCCGCATCGACGTGGTCGCCACCGCCGTCGGCAAGATCATCCCCAACGACCGCACCAAGGTCATCCAGCCGATGGAAACCGCCGTGGTCAAGGCGATCCACGTGCGCGACGGACAGGACGTCAAACCAGGCCAGGTACTGATCGAGCTCGACGCGACCAGCGCCGCCGCCGACAGCGAGCGGCTGCGCAATGAAGCCCTGACCGCGCGGCTGGAAGCGCTGCGCGCGCAAGCCCTGCTAACGGCTCTGGCCGACGGCACCCCGCCTAAACTGAAACCGCTCACCGGCGCAGACAATGCCCGTCTGCTCGCCGAACAAAGCCAAGTGACCGGCCAGTATCGGGAATACCAGGCCCGCCAGCGGCAATTGCAGGCCGAGATCGCCCGTCGCCGGGCGGAACTCCAGGCCACCCGGGAACAGGTCGCCAAGCTCGAACAAACCGCCCCCATCGCCCGCCAGCGCGCGCAGGATTATCAAAGGCTGGTGAAGGAGAACTTCATCTCCCGGCACGGCTATCTGGAGCGCGAGCAGGCGCGCATCGAACAGGAACAGGATCTGGCCGGCAGCCGCTCCAAGGTCGCGGAAATCCGCGCCGCCCTGATGGAAGCGCAACGGCAGCAGGCCACCCTCACTGCAGAAACGCGCCGCCAGCTGCTGGATCAGCACAACCTGGCGGATCAAAAAGCCGCGTCGCTGGAACAGGAATGGGTCAAGGCCGACCAGCGCGGCCGCTTGATGCGCATGACCGCGCCAGTGGCCGGCACGGTGCAGCAGCTCGCCGTCCACACCGTCGGCGGCGTCGTGACCCCCGCCCAGCCCCTGATGGTGATCGTGCCCAAGGACAATGTGCTCGAAATCGAGGCCATGCTGCCCAACAAGGACATCGGCTTCGTGAATCCCGGACAGGACGCCGAAGTGAAGGTGGAAACCTTCCCCTTCACCAAATACGGCACGATCCACGGAAAAATCACCCAGGTCTCGTCCGACGCCATCCAGGACGAGAAGCTGGGGCTGATTTACTCGACGCGGGTCAAGCTCGCCCGGGACACGCTGCGGGTGGAGAACAAGACGGTGCGGCTCACCCCCGGCATGGCGGTGACGGTCGAGGTCAAGACGGGCAAGCGGCGGGTGATCGAGTATTTCCTGAGTCCGCTGATGCAGGCGACGAGCGAGAGCTTGCGGGAACGGTGAACGTTTTTTCCGTCGTTCTCAGCGCGGCACCCGCGCATACCCCATGTACCGCTTGATCAGCGCGACGCGCCGCTGATACGCGCGCGGGCCGCGATGGGTTTCGTACCAGCGCGGGTTGGGCACCATCGCGGCCATGCGCGCGGCCTGGTCGCGGTCGGGGGAGAGCGACATGGCGCACTCACCTCTTCTGCAAACTCTCGCTCGAATATTGCATCAGCTGACTCAGGAATACTGGATTACCGTCGCGTGCCGGTCCTGACCTCTCCCCCTCTTATGCTGGCGAAAATAACTCATGCCTGATTGCAAGATGGCCCAGCCTTGCGCAGTGATTGGCATGGTTGACAGCAAATGAAGAATTATATAAGTTTAATTTTAAGACCATTATATCTTCATATCTTTGTTTGTGTTTCCTAAGAGGGGGTGCCATGAATAGTCCCAATGACTGCAACAGTCGTCGCAAATTCCTGCAGATTTCCGGCGCGGCGATTGCCGGCCTCGCCATGCCGTCGAGCGTATGGGCCTTCTCGAAAATCCTGCCCATAGAGGACCCGCTCAAGTCCTATCCCTATCGCAGTTGGGAAGACCTTTACCGCAAGGAATGGAGCTGGGATTCGGTCGGCTTCACCACCCACTCCAACGGCTGCGTCGGCGGCTGCGCCTGGAAGGTGTATGTCAAGAACGGCATCCCGATGCGCGACGAGCAGGTGAGCGAATACCCGCAGCTGCCGGGCATTCCCGACATGAACCCGCGCGGCTGCCAGAAGGGCGCCGTGTATTGCTCCTGGGTGAAGCAGCCCGACTTCCTCAAGTATCCGCTGAAGCGCGTCGGCGAGCGCGGCGAGCGCAAGTGGAAGCGCATCACCTGGGACGAGGCGCTCACCGAGATTGCCGACAAGATCATCGACACGACAATCAAGCGTGGCCCCGGCAACGTCTGCATCCCCAAGCGCCCCTTCGCCGTCATCAGCAACAACGCGTACACGCGGCTGGCGAACCTGCTGGGCGCCATCAAGCCTGACGTCTCCTCGATGACGGGCGACCTCTACCCCGGCATCCAGACGGTGCGGATGCCGGCGCGTACCGTGTCCACCTTCGACGACTGGTTCACTTCCGACCTCATCCTGATGTGGCACAAGAACCCCATCGTCACGCGGATTCCGGATGCGCACTTCCTGATGGAGGCGCGCTACAACGGGGCGCGGCTGGTGAATATCTCGGCGGACTACAACCCCTCCTCGGTCCACTCCGACCTGTTCGTGCCGGTGAAGATGGGAACGGACTCCCATCTCGCCGCGGCGGTCGTGAACACGCTCATCGCCGGCAAGCACTACAAGGCCGACTACCTGAAAGAGCAGACCGATTTGCCCTTCCTCGTGCGCACCGACAACGGCAAGTTCCTGCGCGAGAAGGACTTCAAGTCTGACGGCAGCGACGAGATTTTCTACGTGTGGGATGCGAAAACCGACAAGGCTGTGCCCGCGCCAGGCAGCATGGGTAGCAAGGACAAGACCTTGAAGCTTGGCGCGGTCGCTCCGGCCCTGGAGGGCACTTTCGACGCGGATGGCATCGAGGTCACTACGGTCTTCGAGCGCCTGAAAGCCGAGATTGCCCCCTACACGCCTGAGGCCACCCAGGCCGAGACCGGCGTGCATCCTTCGGTTGTGCGCAAGCTCACCGGCTGGATTGCGGAGTGCAAGGCCCTGCGCATCCTCGACGGCTACAATAACCAGAAGCATATGGACGGCTTCCAGTGCGGACGCCTGAAGATCCTCATCCTGACCCTGATCGGCCACCACGGCACTACCGGCTCGATCGACACCACCTACGAAGGCTGGCGGCTGGAAGGGTCCACCGAAATGAACACGGTGAAGGGCAAGCCGGGACGCAGCGTCTCGATGGTGCTGGCCCAGTGGGTGTGGGGCGAGCAATACCGGCGCACCAAGGCCTACTACGACGACGCCCAGATGAAGGAGCAGGTCGGCTTCGGCGTCGACGACATGGAGGCGCTGCGCAAGGAGTCCGAGGCCAAGGGCTGGATGCCAAAGTGGCAGTCGATCAAGGACCCGGTGGTCTACATCAACGCCGGCATCAACATCTGGGCCACCTCCAACGGCTACCAGCATCTGGCGGAGAATTTCCTCAAGCGTTGCGAGTTGCTGGTGGTGGTGGACTTCCGACTGAACTCGGGAGCCATGTACGCCGACATCGTGCTGCCCGCCGCGCCCGAGCAGCAGAAACTGGATATCCGCGAGACCTCGGTGACGCGCTTCATCCACGCCTTTGGGCAGCCGATCAAGCCCATGTACGAGCGCAAGACCGACTGGCAGATCGGCGTGGCGATCGCCAAGAAGATCCAGGAGCGGGCCAAGGCGCGCGGCATCTCCCGGGTCGACGACCCGGAGATCAAGAGCACCATCGACTTCGACACGATCTACGACGATTTCACCATGAACGGCAAGATTGCCAGCGATGAGGATGCGCTGCGCTTCGTCATGGAGAGGTCCAAGGCGCTGGGCCCAGGCAGCTATGAGGAATTGCTGAAGAAAGGCTTTGTCGCCGTGGGCCCCTCGGCCGGCAAGACGGCGCCGATACCCAAGGACAAGCCCTACCGGCCCTTCACGGTGAACGTGACCGACAAGAAGCCTTACGGCACACTCACCGGGCGCTTGCAATTCTATGTGGACCACGACTGGTTCCAGCGCTTCGGCGCGACGGTGCCGAAGCCGCAGATGAAGGGTGGCCACCTCGGACCGAAGCGCTACCCGTTCAAGGCCAATTCGCCGCATACCCGCTGGGGCGTCCACTCGTGGTGCCGCAACGACAAATGGCTGCTGCGGCATCAACGCGGCGAGCCGGACGTGTGTCTCAGCCCGAAGGCGATGGCGAAGAAGGGCATCAAGGACGGCGACATGGTGCGGGTGTTCAACTCCCAGGGCGAGTTCTTCGCCGTGGCGAAGGCCTGGCCGGCGCTGCCGGATGACCAGGTCTTCTCCGAGCACGGCTGGGAGCAGTACCAGTACAAGAACATGACCCACTACAACATGATCGGGGCGGAGTTGATCAACCCCCTGGAGCTGGTGGGCGGCTACGGCCACATCAAGTACGCGTCCGGCGGCTACAACCCGAACCGGATCTTCTACGAAACGACGGTCGACGTCGAGAAAGCCTGAGGAATCTGACATGAGACAGTTGGCCTACGTATTCGATCTGAACAAGTGCATTGGCTGCCATACGTGCACCATGGCCTGCAAGCAGTTGTGGACGAACCGGGACGGGCGCGAGTACATGTACTGGAACAACGTGGAAACCCGTCCCGGCAAGGGCTATCCGAAGAACTGGGAGCAAAAAGGCGGCGGCTTCGACAATGAGGGCAAGCTCAAGACCGACGGCGTCATCCCGATCCGCGCCGACTACGGCGGCACCTGGGAGTACAATCTCGATGAAGTGCTGCTGCAGGGCAAGGGCAACCAGGTGGTGCCGCACGAGAAGCCCACCTGGGGTCCGAACTGGGACGAGGACGAGGGCAAGGGCGAGTTCCCGAACAATCATTACTTCTACCTGCCGCGCATTTGCAACCATTGCTCCAACCCGGCCTGCCTCGCTGCCTGCCCGACCAAGGCAATCTACAAGCGACCGGAAGACGGCCTCGTCGTCATCGACCAGGAGCGCTGCCGCGGCTACCGCTACTGCGTCAAGGCCTGCCCCTACGGCAAGGTGTATTTCAATCTGCAGACCGGCAAGTCCGAGAAATGCATTGGCTGCTATCCACGGGTCGAGAAGGGCGTGCCGCCGGCCTGCGTCGCGCAATGCGTGGGCAAGATCCGCTTCGTCGGCTACCGCGACGACAAGGACGGCCCGATCTACAAGCTGGTCGAGCAGTGGAAGGTGGCGCTGCCCCTGCATGCCGAATACGGCACGCAGCCCAACGTCTTCTATGTGCCGCCCATGAATGTCACGCCGCCTCCCTTTGAGGATGACGGCCGGCTCGGCGACAAACCTCGCATACCGCTGGCCGACATCGAGGCGCTGTTCGGCCCGGGCGTGCAGCAGGCACTGGCAACGCTTGGAAGCGAAATGCAGAAGCGCCGCCAGGCGCAGCCCTCGGCGCTGACCGAGATCCTGATCGGCTATACCAACAAAGACAGGTACAGGCTATGAACGAGACAACTGTGGATGCGGGCACTCTGGCCGGGGCCTACCTGGCGATGGCGCAGCTTTTCTCCTACCCGAACCCGCAGGCCTGGAAACGCCTCACGGAGCATGGGTTCGTCGATCCGGTACTCACCGCGGAGGCTCTGGAAGTGGAATACCTGGCTGCCTTCGAGGTGGGGCGCGACAGCTCCCCCGTGCCCCTATTCGAGGGCATGCATCGCGGGGATCTGGGGCGCGACGGGGTCCTGGAAGGCTTGCTGCGCTTTTACGAGTTCTTCGACGTGAGGCTCTCGGAGACCGACCGGGAGTATCCCGATCACCTTGTGACCGAACTCGAATTCCTCGCCTGGCTGTGCATGCAGGAGCAGGCGGCGGAGCAAAAAGGCGGCGACGCGGAGTCCTTCCGGCGTGCGGCGCGGGACTTCCTCACGAGGCACCTGGGCGCCTGGCTGCCGACCTTCCGCCGGCGGTTGGAGGCGACGGACACCGCTTATTCGCAGTACGGGACGGATCTCGCCGAACTGGTGGAAGCCCACCGCGACCGCCTCGGTAGTCAATTGCAAGAATCAGGAGGTATACGATGAACGCACGCAATCTGATGAAGCAACTGGCCGCTTTCGGGCTGGCCACCGCGACGGTCGGCCACGTCGCCACAGCCGTGTCGGCGCAGGCTGCTCCCGCGGCCCAGCGCACGATCCGCGTCTTGTCCGCGCCGGGCGCTGATGCAGCCTCGCCGAAGGCTGCCGTCTGGAAGAAGGTGCCGGCGACGCAAGTGGCGCTCCAGCCAGCCTTTCCCGGCCACGTATCCATCGTCGGCACGCCTGCCACGGAGCAGCTCACCGCCCAAGCGGTGCGCGCGGGAGACCGGCTGTTCATGAAACTAGCCTGGAGCGATCGTACCGCCAACACCGCCATCAAAGACACGGTGGCTTTTGTGGACGGCGCAGCCGTGCAGTTTCCAGTCAACGGCAAGGCGTCCACCACGCCCTTCATGGGCGATGCCGAGAACGCGGTAAACATCTGGCGCTGGAGTGCCGACGGCCGCACGGAGAACCTCGTGGCGCACGGTTTCGGCACCGCCACGCGGATGCCCTTCGAAAGTCTGAAAAGTGCGGCGGTACGCACCGACAGAGGCTGGGCGGTGGTACTCACCCGCTCCTTGAAGGTTAAACCCGGCGAGGGCGCCAGCCTGCAAGGCAAGGGCAGCATGCCGGTGGCCTTCGCCGCCTGGGACGGCGAGAACCAGGAGCGGGACGGCCTCAAGGCGGTCACGCTGGAATGGTGGCAGTTGCGGTTCTGACGCGCCCCGGCGGCAGTCCAATCGATACCCAAGCCGATATTTATAGTCGCCAAGTCACGAAGACAGCCAGGGTTTGCCGGGTCGAGGTCAAGACGGGCAAGCGGCGGGTGATCGAGTATTTCCTGAGCCCGTTGATGCAATATTCGAGCGAGAGTTTGCGGGAGCGGTGAAAGCGTGTTCCGTGATCTTCAGCGCGGCACCCGCGCACTCCCCATATGGCGCTTGATGAGCACGACGCGCCGCTGATACGCGCGCGAACTGCGGTGGGTTTCGTACCAGCGCGGCTTGGGCACCATGGCGGCCATGCGGGCGGCCTGGTCGCGGTTGAGCTTGGCGGCGGAAGTCTTGTAGTAGCGGCGGGCGGCGGCTTCGGCGCCGTAGATGCCGTTGCCCCATTCGATGACGTTGAGGTACACCTCGAGGATGCGGCGCTTGCTCCAGGTCGCTTCGATCATCAGGGTGATGATCGCTTCCTGGCCCTTGCGGATGAAGCTGCGCTCGCCGGAAAGGAACAGGTTCTTGGCGAGCTGCTGGCTGATGGTGGAGCCGCCGGCGACCAGGCGGCCCTTCTTCAGGTTCTTTTCGACGGCCTTCTGGATGCCCTCGACGTCGAAGCCTTCGTGCTCGAGGAACCGGGCGTCCTCGGCGGCGACGATGGCGCGCTTCAGGTGGATGGAAATGCGGTCGTAGGGCACCCACTTGTGGCGCAGTTCGGCGTCGGGGTTCTTGTCCTGCTGGCGCGCCAGGCCGACTTCCATGAAGGCGGTGGAGGCGGGGTTGTGATCGATCCACCACAGGACATGCGCGAAGATCCACAGCTGATACAGCAGCGCCAGCACGACCACGGCCGCGACAGCTTCGCCCAGCCAGCGTAACACAGTGCGCATCACGTACGGAGGCTCGCGATGACGGGCGCGGTGTCGGGGCGCACGCCGCGCCACAGGGCAAACGCTTCGGCCGCCTGTTCCACCAGCATGCCGAGGCCGTCGGCGGTGGCCGCGCCGCGCGCGCGCGCGAAGGCGAGGAAGGGCGTGTCGCGCCCGTACATCATGTCGTAGGCCAGCGTGCCAGGTGCGAACACGCGCGGCGACAGCGGCGGCAGTTCGCCGGCGAGGCTGGCGGAGGTGGCGTTGATGACGAGATCGAAGGGCGTGTCGATGGCGTCGAAGCCGCACGCGCGGACGCCCCGGTCGAAGAGCTCGGCCAGTTCCTGCGCGCGGCCGACGGTGCGGTTGGCGATGACGAGGGCGGCGGGAAATTGGTCCAGCAAGGGTTCGATGACGCCGCGCGCGGCGCCGCCGGCGCCGAGCAGCAGGATGCGCCTGCCGGCGAGCGCGCAGCCGAGGTTGCGGGTGAGATCGGCCACCAGCCCGGCGCCGTCGGTGTTGTCGCCGAAGATGCCCGCTGCATTGAACGTCAGCGTGTTCACCGCGCCCGCCCGCCGGGCACGCGGAGTCAGGCGGCTGGCCAGTTTGAACGCTTCCTCCTTGAACGGCACGGTGACGTTGGCGCCGCGCCCGCCCGCCGCGATGAACTGCGCGACGCTGTCCGCAAAGCCGTCCTTCGGCGCGAGAATCGCCTCGTACGTCATGTCCTGCCCGGTCTGGCGGGCAAAGGCGGCGTGAATCTGCGGGGACTTGGAGTGGGCAATCGGGTGCCCGAATACGGCGTAGCGGTCGGTCATGGCGGCCGTATTCTATC
>JAJYXA010000410.1 GCA_021791235.1 Pseudomonadota bacterium | reverse complement strand
GGTAGCAAAATTCGGGCTCTTCACGGGTTTCCTACGGTAGCTAATCGGATTAGCGGTGCTGCTGGCGTCCCTGGGTTATAGAGGAAGGACGGCGTGTCCTTGGTGTTGAGCTGGAGTATTTTGAGTTTGAAATACGCCGTGTCGCGGAACCCTCTGGCGCGGCGACGTAGCAGCGCAATGGACACGTTGCCAGCTTCCAGCCGGGATGGGGTGATCGGATGGTCGGCATGGGCGCAGATACCTGGCCGGTCAGGTCGCCCAGCGTCTTGGCGGCCTTGAACTCGGCGCGGCGGCAGTCGCGGATCACCGCGCCGAACATCTGCATGATGTGGAAGCGGTCGAAGACGATGGCGGCATTCGGCAGCCCCTTCTGCACGGCGGTGATGTAGGCCGGCCCCATGTCCAGCGCCACGGCCTCGATGCCGTCGGCGCAGTCTTGCGAGAGAGCGTCGAGGAATTCCAGCAACACCGCACTGTCGCGTCCTTCCTTGATCCACAGGATGCGGCCGTAGTGAGCGCCGGGCGACAGGTCGTAAACCAGGGTGAAGTAGCTTTGTCCCTTGGCGCGGGCGACTTCATCGACCCCGAGGTAGCGTATCCCTTCAAGCGTCTGCGGGCGCGGCATCGGGATAGTCTCGGCCAGATGCGCGCACTCGATGGCTTTCACAGAATCCCACGACAGACCCGTATGGCGCGCCACCGCCGAGATCGGCATATGGCGCGCCATGCCGGCAATCAGGCGGGCGTATCGCTTGGTCACCCGTGCCTTGGGGCTGACGAAAGGCAGCGCCTCAACACGCACCTGCCCGAACGACAGGAAGGTCTCGGCGTATTCGATCTCGAACTCACACTGCCAGCCACCGAGCGGAACATCCAGCACCGTCCGGCGCAGCAACCGGTTCACTGAACCGCGCCGGCCCGTGCGGTGATCAACCGGCCGTCGGCGACGGTCGCGGTCGCACACGATGCGCACCCGACCGGTCTCTTCATTGAACACAACATCCTTGATCACTTGCCCCTCAAGCCCCAAAATCTTCGCCGGGATGACCGCTCCCATATGTTGTACCTGCCCGCGTCGTCGAAAAACCGCGTAGATACAGCATCTTCGGGATGTCGGTCATCTCATTTCTCCGTAGGATTTACCGGAAAAGCCAAATATGCGGTCTCGAACGTGGTGGGGTATATCAAAGGCAAAAGCGCGATCGCCATCGCCCGTCGGTTCGGCGGACGGACACGGAATTTCACCGGCGAAGTGTTTTGGGCGCACGCCTCAATGGGATGGACGCCCCCAACCTGCGGCATCGATGTGCCAAAGTGGAGGTTCTACAACCACTGAACGGAAAGGGGCATCCGAAATGAAGATTACAACAGTTGGCATTGACCTGGCTAAAAACGTATTTCAGATTCACGGCGTGGATGAACGCGGCCATGCCGTCCTCAAAAAGCAACTGAAGCGCAGTCAGGTGATGGAATTCTTCGTCAACCTTCCGCCTTGCCTGATCGGCATGGAAGCCTGCGGCAGCGCCCACCACTGGGCGCGCGAGCTGGCAAAGCTGGGGCATACCGTCAAGTTGATGGCGCCGCAGTTCGTCAAACCCTACGTTAAGACCAACAAGAACGACATGGCCGATGCCGAGGCGATCTGCGAAGCCGTCGCCCGCCCGAACATGCGTTTCGTCCCGATCAAAACCGTCGAGCAGCAGGCGCTCCTGTCCTTGCATCGCGTCCGCCAGGGGCTGGTCAAGGCCCGCACCGCACAATCGAACCAGATTCGGGGCTTGCTGGGCGAGTTCGGCTTGATCGTTCCCAAGGGCATCAGTCAGATAGCCCCGCGCATCCCCGACATCCTGGAAGACGGTGACAATGGCTTGCCCGGCCTGTTCCGTGATCTCATCAGCCGCCTGCTGACGCATTTCAACGACCTGCATCGCCAGGTGCTCGAACTGGAAACCCAGATCAAGGCATGGCATCGCGACAATCCGGCCAGCCTGAAACTGGCCGAGATTCCCGGGATCGGCCCGATCACTGCCAGCGCCATGGTGGCCTCGGTCGGCAACGCCCGTGACTTTGGCAATGGCCGACAACTCGCTGCCTGGCTCGGGCTGGTACCGAAACAGCATTCGACCGGCGGCAAGTCGGTGTTGCTGGGGATCAGCAAACGCGGTGACAGCTATCTGCGCACCCTCCTGATTCACGGCGCGCGTTCCGCCCTTCTGGCCGCACAACGCAGGCTTGACCGGGGAGAAGGCCCGGCCGACGCGTGGCTGACCGGACTGCTCCAGCGGCGCAATCCGAACATTGCGGCGGTCGCACTCGCCAACAAGAATGCCCGGATCATCTGGGCGCTGTTGACGCAGGACCGGACATACCAGCCCGGTTACATCGGCATGAAGTCGGCATGAACCGGGCGGCTGGAAGCTTGAGCCTGCTTCTTTGATTGTTTGTTGTTTGTTTGAAGCGCACACACCACTGATTGCTCGGAGTGATTTTGAAGTGATGGCAAAACAGGTTAGACCGTGGTTGGCAAAGCCCGCTCATTGCGACGCA
>JAJYXA010000594.1 GCA_021791235.1 Pseudomonadota bacterium | reverse complement strand
CGAAGCGTCGTTCGCCAAGCTGAACGAGGGTGTGCTCGACTTCATCAACGAGTCCCACTTCAAGCGCTTCGTGATGATCATCAAGTCGGCAGGCTTCATCACCACCGAGATGATCCGCACTCAGGGCGCCTTGAACTTCGCCTACATCGTTTACCTGCGGCTTCGTTCTCAAGGCATCCATGACGGCCAGATCGAATCGTTTGTGCGGCGCTGGTTCGTCATGTCGGTGCTGACAGGCCGCTATTCCGGTTCCGCCGAGACGCGGTTCGACCAGGACATTCGCCAGATCGCGTCCGGCGACTTCGGCGAGATTCTTGCCAAGGTGGAACAGGCGGAACTATCACCCGCATTCTGGGAGGTGGGCCTGGTGCAGCAGTTGGAAACCTCCGGCACCAGCAGCCCCTACTTCTGGGTGTTCGTCGCCGCGCAGGTGCGCGCCAACGACACCGGTCTGCTCTCCAAGGACATCACGGTGCGCGAGCTGGTGAGCCATCTCGGCGACATCCACCACATCTTCCCGCGCGACCTGCTCAAGAAGGCCGGGCTCACGCGCAGTCAATACAACCAGATCGCCAACTACGCCTACACGCAGGAGGAGATCAACATCAAGATCGGCAACAAGCCGCCGCGCGCCTACTTCGCCGACATCCAGGCGCAATGCAGCGGCGGGCCGATGAAGTATGGCGCGATTGCCGATGCCGACACGCTCAAGGCCAACCTCGCCGCCAACTGCGTGCCGGAGTCCATCATGGACATGGATGTGGGACAGTTCGATGATTTCCTTTCACAACGTCGCCAGCTTATGGCGGGAAAAATCCGTGGCTATTACGAGGGGATTTGATTGCACCAGGTCACGCTGAACGGCTGGGTCAAGACTCCGCTCACCACCTGCGCCCATTTCATCGGCACGCCGACGCGGGCGCGGATCAAGCTGCACTGAGTGATGTCAAAGTCCGCCGTGCGCCGCCCAGAACTCGGCGGGCGTGCGGATTGGGTAGCGGTCGGCCAGCGCCAGCAGCGCCTTGTCGCCGGTGATGAGCGCATCGGCGTGTGACTGTTCCAGCGCCGCGATCAGCGTCCCCAGCACCGGCTGGTCGTTCAGGTCAGTCAGCGCCGGGTCTGCCCCGGACGCGGGTTCGATCACTTCGGTCTGAATCGACAGGATATCCACCAGGTCTTCGATTTCGGTGGCGGACAGCCCGTGCCGGTGCGCCAGGCGGGGCAGCACGCGCCGCAATTCGTCCAGAATGAACGCCGACAGAACCACGTCAAGCGCCCCATGCCGCCACGCGCCCAGGATTTTTCCAGGTACGCTCGCCGGGTAGGCGATGCCGGATAGCAGGACGTTCGTGTCCAGTACCACGCGCAGCGTCGGCATGGTTCAGCGCCCGGCGCGTGCGTCTGCCACCGTCGCGTCGATTTCCGCCAGTCCCTCGGCTTCGGGCGTCTCGGCGTATCCGGCTTCAATGCGCTGGCACAGCGCGTCGAAGCGCGCCTGCATGCGCCGGATGCGTGCGAACAGCCGCGCGTCCACCAGCGCCGCCACCGGCTTGCCGTCCTTGTTGATCACGATGCTGTCGTGCCGGTACTGCACCTGGTTCAGCATCTCGCCCAGGTTCTGGCGGAAGGCGACCGCGCTGGTTTCGTTGATCATGGCAAGCCTCTCGTGGGAATCGTTGCGGTCATTATGATCATACTGGTCTGGTGTGGCAAGCCGGGCGGGGTGATTCGGCGCTTCTGGGGTTAAGGAGGCGTAAGTCCCCAACTTTTTTGGCGCGCGTCTACTCGCCGTTCCACAACCACGCCGCGCCGCGCACGCCGCTGGAGTCGCCGTACTTCGGCGGCACCAGCTTCGTGTCGACGCGGTCGGAAAACACGTAGCGCGGCCACAGCCGCGGCACGGTGTCATACAGCCGGGCGATGTTGGAGAGCCCGCCGCCGAGCACGATGACATCCGGATCGAGCAGGTTGATCACCCCGGCGAGCGCGCGCGCCAGCCGTTCCTCGTAGCGCGCCAGCGTCGCGTTGCAGGGGCCGTAGCCTGCGCTCGCCAGCTGCGCGATTTCGTGCGCCGGCAGCTCCTCGCCGCCGTAGCGCACATGGTCGGCTGCAAGCGCGGGGCCGGACAGCCAGGTTTCGATGCAGCCCTTCTTGCCGCAGTAGCAGGCGGGCGCGGCGTCGAGTTCGCGCGGGCTCGGCCAGGGGTGCAGGATGGCTTCGCCGGTGGCGGGGTGCTGGCCGGTGCCGCTGCGGTCGGCCTGCGCGTGGGCGAACTGGAAATAGGGCAGCGGGCTGTGCCCCCATTCGCCCGCGATGGCGTTGGCGCCGCGCAGCAGATGCCCGCGCACCACCACGCCGCCGCCGACGCCGGTGCCGAGGATCACGCCGAACACGCTGTCCGCCCCAGCCGCCGCGCCGTCGACCGCCTCCGACAGGGCGAAGCAGTCGGCGTCGTTGGCGAGCCGCACCTCGCGATTGAGCGCGCGTTCGAGGTCTTCCTGCAGGGGCTTGCCGTTGAGGCAGGTCGAGTTGCAGTTCTTCATCAGGC
>JAJYXA010000527.1 GCA_021791235.1 Pseudomonadota bacterium | reverse complement strand
CTGGGCGGAAAACGCGCACGAGTTCCGCCTGACCACCTGGCACAATGACCCGCTTTCCGACAGCAGCGGCGAGGCGCTCTACATCCGTGACGAGGAAACTGGAGCGTTCTGGTCGCCGACGCCCTTGCCCGCCCGCGGTCGCTCAGGGTACGTGTGCAGGCACGGGTTCGGCTACAGCGTGTTCGAGCATTACGAAGCCGGCATCGCCTCGGAACTGTTCACCTACGTCGCCATGGACGCGCCGGTGAAGTTCGTGGTGGTCAAGCTGCGCAACCGCTCGAAGCGCGCGCGTAGCCTGTCGCTGACCGGGTATTGGGAACTGGTGCTGGGCGAATGGCGCCACGCCAATCTGATGCACATCGTCACCGAAACGGATCCGCACAGCGGGGCGCTGTTTGCCCGCAATGCCTACGGCCGCGAATGCGCCAACCGGATCGTCTTTGCGCAGGTCAGCGAGCGGGAACGGTCGGCGACCGGAAGCCGTACCGAGTTCATTGGCCGCAACGGCTCGCTGGCCAGCCCGGCGGCCATGCGCCGCAAGCGCTTGTCGGGCAGGACCGGTGCCGGCCTGGATCCGTGTGCAGCGATCCAGACCCGGATCGAACTGGCCGAAGGCCAGGAGCGCGAGATCGTGTTCGTATTCGGCGCGGCCCGCACCAGCGACGAAGCGCAGCATTTCATCGAGCGATTCGGCGGACGGGCGGGGGCACGGCAGGCTCTGGAGGCGGTGTGGGAGCACTGGAACCATGCGCTGGGCGCGGTGCATGTGGAGACGCCGGATCCCGCGCTGGACGTGCTGGCCAACGGCTGGCTGCTCTACCAGACCCTGTCCTCCAGGCTGTGGGGACGGAGTGGGTATTATCAGTCGGGCGGCGCCTACGGTTTCCGCGATCAATTGCAGGACACCATGGCGCTGATCCATGCGACGCCGTGGCTTGCCCGCGAGCAGTTGATCCGTTGCGCCGAACGCCAGTTCCGCCAGGGCGACGTGCAGCACTGGTGGCATCCGCCCCACGGGCAAGGCGTGCGCACCCATTTCTCCGACGACTATCTGTGGCTGCCGTATGCCACCTGTCGTTATGTGCGGGCGACCGGCGATACCGGCGTACTCGACGAGTCCCTGCATTTCCTGGAGGGCCGCAAGCTGAATCCGGAGGAAGAAGCCTACTACGACCAGCCGCAGCGTTCGGCCGAAGCGGCCAGCCTCTATGAACATTGCGTGCGTGCCATCAAACATGGCTTGCGCTTCGGCGTGCATCACCTGCCGCTGATGGGCTGCGGCGACTGGAACGACGGCATGAATCTCGTCGGCCGCGACGGCAAGGGCGAAAGCGTCTGGCTGGCGTGGTTCCTGGTCGAGAACCTGCAGCTGTTTGCCGACCTGGCGCGTGGCAGGGACGACACGGCCTTTTCCGAAATGTGCAGCGCTCAGGCGGCACTGCTGCGCGCCAACATCGAGGCCCAGGCCTGGGACGGCGCTTGGTATCGGCGCGCCTATTTCGACGACGGCACCCCCCTGGGATCGTCCACCAACGACGAATGCCAGATCGATTCGATCAGCCAGAGCTGGGCGGTCATCTCCAGGGGCGGCGATCCCGAGCGTGCCCGCCGGGCGATGGCGGCGGTGGACCTGCGCCTGGTGCGACGCGACAAGCAGATCATCCAGCTGCTCGACCCGCCCTTCGACAAGTCGGACCTCGAACCCGGCTACATCAAGGGCTACATACCCGGTGTCCGCGAGAACGGTGGCCAATACACCCATGCCGCGATCTGGACCACGATGGCATTCGCCATGATGGGCGACACGGAACGCGCGTGGGAATTCTTCGCCATGCTCAATCCCGTCCATCACGGCAGCACTGCGGACGCGATCGAACGCTACAAGGTCGAGCCCTACGTCATGTGCGCGGACATCTATGGCGTGTCGCCGCACACCGGCCGCGGCGGCTGGACCTGGTACACCGGGGCGGCGGGCTGGATGTACCGGCTGACCGTGGAAACCCTGCTGGGCCTGCAACTGGAAGTGGACCATCTGCGCATTGCACCGTGCATCCCGGCCCATTGGGATACATACAAAATCCATTACCGCTATCGCGAGACCGTCTACCACATCACCATCAAGCGCATCGGCGAACAGCCGGAGCATGGGATCCGCGTGACGGTGGATGGTGTCATGGTCAAAGAAGTCGGCGTGGACGGGACAGGACGACCGCAGGGCATCATTCCCCTGGTAGACGACCGCCATGAGCACCAGGTCGAGGTGAATTTGAGCTAGACGGTTCTGAATTGCTGGAAACCCGTTCGGCATGGGTGCTGCTGCGCGCGCTGCCTTCCTTGGGGATGCCCAGCAGGTTGGTGTCAAGTTTGCCATTCATGTTTTCATCGTGAACGACGGCAAGCGCATACGTTCCAGGCGGGATGTCTTCAAAATCGCAGCGCGCCTGCTTGTCCCGAATTTTTATCACCATGATATTGGTTGCCGAGCGCAGATATTCGGTAGGGAAACCCTCTGACGATTCGAACAGCGCGCACGCGACGCCGCCTGTGCTGTT
>JAJYXA010000303.1 GCA_021791235.1 Pseudomonadota bacterium | reverse complement strand
ATGAGAGGCGGAAATCGACATGGCGCAAGCTTACTCGACCCGCGCAAAGTCTGGAAACATCGGCTGACACCCCGTAGACTGCCGACTTTCCAAAAATACCGGGTGCCACATGACACGGCTCGACGCGCAAGCATTGCTGGACCACGCCGAGTGCATCGCCTCGGAGGAAAAAGTGCAGGCCGTGCTCGATCGCCTGGCGGGCGAGATCGGTCGCGGGCTGGCGGACGCGTTTCCGCTGGTGCTGGCCGTCATGGGCGGTGCCGTGGTGTTCGCCGGCCAGTTGCTGCCGCGGCTGCGGTTTCCGCTGGAATTCGATTACCTGCACGTCACCCGCTATCGCGGCAAGACCGAGGGCGGCGAGGTGGAATGGCGGGTGTTGCCGGGGCAGAACGTGGTCGGGCGCAACGTGCTGGTGCTGGACGATATCCTGGACGAGGGCGAAACCCTGGCGGCCATCCGCGACAAGCTGGTCGGCATGGGCGCGGCACACGTCTGGTCGGCGGTGCTGACTAACAAGGACAACGGCCTCGCCAAACCGATCCGGGCCGATTTTGTGGGGCTGGACGTGCCCAACCGCTATGTGTTCGGCTGCGGCATGGACGCTTATGGGCTGTGGCGCAATCTGCCCGCCATTTACGCTTTAAAGGACGCATGACATGTTAGGCATCATCGGCGGCACCGGGCTGACCCAGCTCGCCAATCTGGAAATCACCCATCGCCAGGTGGCGCGCACCCCCTACGGCGAACCCTCGGGTGCACTGACCTTCGGCCGCATCTGCGGGCAGGAGGTGATCTTCCTGGCGCGCCACGGCTACGGCCACACGATTCCGCCGCACGAGGTGAACTACCGCGCCAACCTGTGGGCACTGAAGGACCATGGCGTCGACCGCGTGGTGTCGGTGGCCACGGTCGGCGGCATCCATCCGGAGCTGATCCCCGGCACGCTGGTCATCCCGGACCAGATCATCGATTACACGCATGGTCGCGGCGCCACGTATTTTCTGCAAAGCGACAAGCCGGTCACCCATCTCGATTTCACCTATCCGTATTGCGAGGCCATGCGTGCCGCGCTGCTGCAGGCGGCGGACAATGCCGGCATCCGCCCGCGCGCCGGCGGCGTCTATGGCGCGGTGCAGGGGCCACGCCTGGAAACGGCGGCCGAAATCAACCGCATGGAGCGCGACGGCGCCGACATGGTGGGCATGACAGGTATGCCCGAAGCCTATCTGGCGCGCGAGCTCGGGCTCTGCTACGCGGCGGTGGGGGCTGTGGTGAACTATGCGGCGGGCCGCGGGCTGTCGGCCGACGGCATCCAGATGGAGGAAATCCAGGCCGTTCTGGGCGAGCTGATGCTTCAGGTGCGGCATCTGCTGGAACAATTGGTGACCGATGACGCGGCCGGCATGTGCGCGATCTGAGCTGGCCATGAAGCTGGAACCATGAAGCTCTCCCGCATCCTGCAATCGCAGGGATTCGGCTCGCGCAAGGGCTGCGTGGCCCAGGTGCGCGCGGGCGCGGTCGCGGTCAACGGTGTGGTCTGCGACGATCCGGAGGCTGAATTCAATACGAATGGCCTGCAACTGACCCTGGATGGCGCAACCTGGACGTATCGCGAAAAAGCCTATGTGCTGATGCACAAGCCGGCCGGCTACGAGTGTTCGCACCATCCCAGCCATCATCCCAGCGTATTCTCCCTGTTGCCGCCGCCGTTGCTGCAGCGTGGTGTGCAGTGTGTAGGGCGACTCGACCAGGACACCACCGGCCTGCTGCTGTTTTCCGACGATGGGCAGTTCATCCACCGCATGATCTCGCCCAGAAAGGGCATCGCCAAGGTCTATCGCGCCACCTGTGCCGATCCCGTGACCGACGCCATGCTGGATGCACTGCGCACGGGGGTCGTGCTGAACGACGAGCCGGCGCCGATCGCTGCGCTCGCCTGCGAAAGGCTGGATGCCACGACGCTGCGGCTGACGCTCGCCGAGGGCAAATACCACCAGGTCAAGCGCATGATCGCAGCGACGGGCAACCACGTCGAGACGCTGCATCGCGAAGCCATCGGCAGTCATGCGCTGCCCGCAGGCCTGGCGCCTGGCAGTTGGCGCTGGCTGGAAGTCGCCGACCTGCAACAACTGGAGCAATCATGGCCATCCGCGAAGTCCTGAAAATGGGCGATCCGCGCCTGCTTGCACCGGCGCGGCCGGTGGAGGAGTTTGACTCGCCTGAGCTGACGCAGCTGATCGTCGACATGCACGACACCATGCGATCCCTGAACGGGGCCGGGCTGGCCGCGCCGCAGATCGGCGTCGGCCTGCAGGTGGTGATCTTCGAGGTCGTTGCCAACCCGCGTTATCCGGATGCCGAGAACGTGCCTTTCACCGTGCTGATCAATCCTGTTCTGACAGCCCTGTCAGACATCATGGAAGAGGGTTGGGAGGGGTGTCTGTCGGTGCCCGGGATGCGCGGGCTGGTGCCGCGCCACGCTGCCCTGCGCTATCAGGGCTTCGACGCCTCGGGGCACACGATCGACCGCAGCGTGAGCGGCTTCCATGCCCGCGTGGTGC
>JAJYXA010000292.1 GCA_021791235.1 Pseudomonadota bacterium | reverse complement strand
CAGGGCCATGGCCTCGAACAGGTTGAGCCCCCTTGGCATGGGCACGACCCAATTGGCCGGCACGCGCGCATATTCGGCGTAACCGCCATGGTGCGCGACGCCGATGTCGTAGCTGGTCGCGATCACCGCGTCGCCTTTGTTGAAGCGCGCGTCGCCCGACTCGATCACCGTGCCCGACAAGTCGATTCCGCCGACGCAGGGGAAGCGGCGAATGACTTTGCCCGCGCCGGTGGCGGCGAGCGCGTCCTTGTAATTCACTCCCGAATAGGCGACGCGGATCACCACTTCGCCCGGGTCGAGATCTTTCAGTTCCATGTCGACGAAACCGGCGACGGTCTTCTTGTCCACTTCGTTGATGCGGTATGCCTTGAACTTTTCCATGCCTTGATACCCCTGTTTTGGAAAACCAGATTCTAGTCTCTCTATACAGCGTCTAAAATGACGTCGCATGCCAATAGCGACCATTGCGCGCTCGCGCGCGCCAACCGTGTTCTTTGCACGGATGAAAAGCATATCCGTGCAAAGAACACGGTTATGGTTAACACCGAACAGGACTTGAGGGTTTTAAACAAGATCGCCGGTTGCGCGCGGATGTGCTTCTCATCCGTGCGCAATCGACGATCCGCGCGGACGGATTCTCGTCCGCGCAATATTACAACTTTCCGACAACGAGCAACGCGCGAGCGCAATTTAAGTCGCCATATCAGTTTCCAGACACTACCACTACATATGCAAGGCGCGCTTGTCCACCGCGAGTGCCGCCTCGTGCACCACCTCGGACAAGGAGGGATGCGCATGGCAGATGCGTGCGATGTCCTCGGAACTGGCGCCGAATTCCATCGCCATCACGGCTTCCGCGATCATCTCGGACGCGTGGGCGCCGATGATGTGGATGCCGAGCACGGTATCGGTCTTGGCGTCGGCGAGGATTTTCACGAAACCGGCGGTCTCGTCCTGGCCCAGCGCGCGGCCGTTGTGCGCAAACGGCACCTGGCCCGCGCGGTACGCCACGCCCTCGGCCTTCAGCTGCTGCTCGGTCTTGCCCACCCAGGCGATTTCCGGCGCGGTGTAGATGACCCAGGGGATGGTCTCCAGGTTGACGTAGCCGGCCTGGCCGGCGATGCGCTCGGCCACCATCACGCCCTCGTCCATGCCCTTGTGCGCGAGCATGGGGCCGCGTACCACGTCGCCCACCGCGTACACATGGGGCAGGCTGG
Source organism: Pseudomonadota bacterium (assembly GCA_021791235.1). Next base: position 1,358 of record JAJYXA010000292.1, on the reverse strand, counting down.
TGCGGCAATGCTCATCGACTTCGATCAGGCCGCGCTCGTTGATCTTGAGCCCCACCGTTTCGGCGCCGAGGTCGCGCGTGTTCGGCACGCGCCCGACCGAAACCACGAGCTTGTTGCAATCGAGCGCCTGTTTGCCTTCGCTCGTTTCGTACTCCACCGTCACGCCGCGCTTGCCTCGGCTCACCTTGCCGATTTTGGCGCCGAGCTTGATTTCCAGCCCCTGCTCCTTGACGAACAGCTTCCATGCTTCCTTCGCCACCGCCTCGTCCGCGGCCGCGAGGAAATTGGGCAGCGCTTCGAGGATGGTGACCTTCGCGCCCAGGCGCCGCCATACGCTGCCCAGTTCCAGTCCGATCACGCCGGCGCCGATCACGCCGAGCTTCTCCGGCACTGCGTTGAGCGCAAGTGCGCCGATGTTGTCGCAGACGGTCTCGTTGTCCACTTCCAGCCCGGGCAGATGGCGCGCGGTGGAACCGGTGGCGACGATGACGTGGTTGGCCTCCACGGTCTCGGCGGCGCCGCCATCGGTGACTTCGATCTGGTACTTCTCGCCGCTGCCGGCGAACTTGCCGTGGCCCTTGAGCCAGGTGATCTTGTTCTTCTTGAACAGCATTTCGATGCCGCCGGTGAGTTGGGACACGATCTTTTCCTTGCGCGCCTGCATCTTGGCGACGTCGATTTTCGCGCCGGTCACGGAAATGCCGTGGTTGCCGAATTTATACGCGACGCGCTCGTAGTTTTCCGACGATTCCAGCAGCGCCTTGGACGGGATGCAGCCGACGTTGAGGCAGGTGCCGCCGAGCTTGCCTTCGCCTTTTTCGTTTTTCCATTCCTCGATCACCGCGGTGGAAAACCCGAGTTGGGCGCAGCGGATCGCGGCAACGTAGCCGGCCGGGCCGGCGCCGATGACTACCACTTCGAACGATTTCAGCATGATGGGGACTCTGAGTTAGCTGCGGGGATGCCGCTTGCGCAAGCTGCCTGGTATCGGCGTGCGATTGCTGCCTATAGTTCGAGCAGCAGCCGCATCGGATCTTCCAGCGCTTCCTTCATCGCCACCAGCGACAGCACCGCCTCGCGCCCGTCGATGATGCGATGATCGTAGGACAGCGCAAAGTAGTTCATCGGCCGGATCACGATCTGCCCGTTCTCGACCACCGCGCGCTCCTTCGTGGCATGGATGCCGAGGATGGCCGACTGCGGCGGATTGATGATCGGCGTCGACAGCATCGAGCCGAACACGCCGCCGTTTGAAATGGAGAACGTGCCGCCGGTGAGCTCTTCCATGGAAAGCTTGCCTTCGCCGGCGCGCTTGCCCAGGTCGGCGATGGCCTTCTCGATCTGGGCGAAGCTCATCT
>JAJYXA010000308.1 GCA_021791235.1 Pseudomonadota bacterium | reverse complement strand
CCGTGGTGATCGACCGCATCCCGACCATCAGCGCCTCGCTGCGCGAAGCCGAGCGCATGCTGATGCTCTCGACGGTCTTGGTGGTGCTGGTGGTCTTCGCCTTCCTGCGCAGCGGCCGCGCCGCGCTGATCCCCGTGGTCGCGGTGCCGGTGTCCCTGCTCGGCACCTTCGCGGTGATGGCTCTGGCGGGCTTCAGTCTGAACAATCTGTCGCTGATGGCGCTGACCATCGCCACCGGCTTCGTGGTCGACGACGCGGTGGTGGTGCTGGAGAACGTCTCCCGCCACATCGAGGGCGGCATGGCGCCGTTCCAGGCGGCTCTGCGCGGCTCGCGCGAGGTGAGCTTCACCGTGCTGGCGATGAGCCTGTCCCTGATCGCCGTGTTCATCCCGATCCTGCTGATGGGCGGCATCATCGGCCGGCTGTTCCGCGAGTTCGCCGCCACGCTCTCGGCGGCCATCCTGGTGTCCCTGGTGCTGTCCCTGACCACCACCCCGATGATGTGCGCGCGGCTGCTGCGGCAGCCGCCGGCCGGCGAGCACGGGCGCTTCTTCCGCGCCGCCGAGCGCGCCTTCGCGGCGCTGCAGGCGGGCTACCGGAAGAGCCTCGACTGGGCGCTGGCGCACGGGGGCATCATGATGCTGGTGCTCGCCGCCACGGTGGGCTTGAACCTCTACCTCTACACCGTCGTGCCCAAGGGCTTCTTTCCGCAGCAGGACACCGGCCTCCTGATCGGCGGCATCCAGGCCGACCAGAGCATTTCCTTCCAGGCGATGCGCGCCAAGCTGGCCGATTTCGTCACCATCGTCAGCCACGATCCGGCGGTGGACAGCGCGGTCGGCTTCACCGGCGGCGGCCAGCGCAACTCGGGCTTCATGTTCGTCTCCCTGAAGCCGCTCGCCCAGCGCAAGATCTCCGCCGACCGGGTGATCGCCAGGCTGCGCGGCAAGCTCGCGCGCGAGCCCGGCGCCCGATTGTTCCTGCAGCCGGCGCAGGACATCCGCGTCGGCGGCCGCGCCAGCAACGCCGAGTACCAGTACACCCTGCAGGCCGACGACATCGACGCGCTGCGCACCTGGGAGCCGAAGATCCGCGAGGCGCTGAGCCGCCTGCCCCAGCTCGCCGACGTGAACAGCGACCAGCAGGACAGCGGCCGGCAGACCTCGCTGATCATCGATCACGATGCCGCCGCAAGGCTCGGCGTCACCCAGCGGCTGATCGATACGACGCTGAACGACCTGTTCGGCCAGCGCCTGGTGTCTACGATCTACGAGCCGCTCAATCAGTACCGGGTGGTGATGGAAGCGGCGCCGCAATACTGGCAGAGCCCGCAAATGCTGAAGGACGTCTATGTCGTCGCCCCCGGCAACGTGGAGGTGCCGCTCTCGGCTTTCTCCCACTTCGGGCCGAGCCGGACGCCGCTCGCGGTCAATCACCAGGGCCTGTTCGTGGCCTCGACGATTTCCTTCAACCTGCCGCCGGGCGTGTCGCTGTCAGCCGCGACCCGGGCGATCGACGACGCCATGGACAGGATAGGCGTGCCGATTTCCGTGCGCGGCAGCTTCCAGGGGACGGCCAAGGTGTTCCAGGCCTCGCTCGCCACCCAGCCGGTGCTGATTCTGACCGCCTTGATCGCCGTGTATATCGTGCTCGGCATGCTCTACGAGAGCCTGATCCATCCGCTCACCATCCTGTCGACCCTGCCCTCGGCCGGCGTCGGCGCGCTGCTGGCGCTGCTCGCCTGCCACACCGAGTTCTCGATCATCGCCCTGATCGGCGTGATCCTGCTGATCGGCATCGTCAAGAAGAACGCCATCATGATGATCGACTTCGCCCTCGACGCCGAGCGGCGCCTGGGCCTCGCGCCGCGCGACGCCATCTACCAGGCCTGCCTGCTGCGCTTCCGCCCGATCATGATGACCACCCTGGCGGCGCTGTTCGGCGCGCTGCCGATGGCCGTCGGCTTCGGCGACGGCGCCGAGCTGCGCCGGCCGCTGGGCATCGCCATCGTCGGCGGCCTGATCTTCTCCCAGCTCCTGACGCTCTACACCACGCCGGTGGTCTATCTCTATCTCGACCGCTTCCGGCTGTGGGTCCGGCGCCCCCGGGGGCCGCAAAAGCTCGCCCCCGACCATGATTGAGCCGAGATCCGCCATGACCAATCCCCGCGCCTTCCTGATGCTCGCCCTCGCCGTCCTGTCCGGCTGCGCGGCGGGACCGGACTACCGTCGCCCCGCGGTGGCCACCCCCGCCGCCTACAAGGAGGCGCGGGGCTGGAAGCGGGTGCAGCCGCAGGACCAAGCCCCCCGCGGCGAGTGGTGGCAGGTCTATGGCGATGCCCAACTCGATGCGCTGGTGCCGCAGGTGGCGGTGTCGAACCAGAACGTCATCGCCGCCGCGGCGCAGGTCAGGCAGGCGCAGGCGCTGCTGGGCTCGGCCCGCGCCGCCTACTTTCCGACGCTCTCGGCCGGCCTGTCGGCCGGTCGCGGGCGCGCTGTCACGCAGGCCAACGCCGTCAGCGACAGCAACCGCCTGTCCCTGAGCGCCGGCTGGGAGGCGGACCTCTGGGGCCGCATCGCGCGCAGCGTCGAGGCCAGCGGTGCGCAGGCGCAGGCCAGCAGCGCCGATCTGCGCTCGGCGCTGTTGAGCGCCCAGGCGACGCTGGTCGAGAGCTATCTGCAACTGCGCATCAACGACGCCGAGCGCCGCCTGCTCGAACAGACCATCGCGGCCTATCGGCGCTCGCTCGCGATCACCCGGAATCAGTACCGGGCCGGCATCGTCGGCCGCAGCGACGTGGCGCAGGCAGAGACGCAACTCGAATCGACGCAGGCGCAGGCGATCGATCTGGGCGTGGCCCGCGCCCGGCTGGAGCACGCCATCGCCGTGCTGCTCGGCCGCCCCCCGGCGGACTTCAGCCTGGCGCCCACCGGCACCCTCCCGCGCCTGCCGACGATACCGGTCGGCCTGCCCGCCGACCTGCTCGAGCGCCGCCCCGACATCGCCGCGGCGGAACGGCGCATGGCCGCGGCCAACGCCCAGATCGGCGTGGCGCAGGCGGCCTACTTTCCGGATTTGAGCTTCAGCGCCTCGGGCGGCTTCCAGAATTCCAGCTTCGCCCAATTGGCGACCCTGCCCAACCGCTTCTGGTCGCTGGGGCCGTCGCTGGCGCTCTCCCTGTTCGACGGCGGCGCGCGCTCCGCGCAGAAGCAACAGGCGCTCGCCGCCTACGACGCCAGCGTCGCCGGCTATCGCCAGACGGTGCTCGCCGCCTTCCAGGAGGTCGAGGACAATCTCGCCGCGCTGCGCATCCTGGCGGAGGAGGCCCGTGCGCAGGACTCGGCGCGGAAGTCGGCGGCCGAAGCGCTGCGGCTCGCCGAAAACCAGTACCGGGCGGGCACCGTGAGCTATCTCAACGTCGTCGTCGCGCAGACGGCGGCACTCGGCGCCGACCGGGCCAGCCTCGCCATCGCCGGCAACCGGCTGGTCGCCAGCGTCTCGCTGCAGAAGGCGCTGGGCGGCGACTGGCGGGGCGGGGCAGCAATTGGCGAGTGAGCTGCCGCTCGATCCCGTCCTGCATCGCCGGATGGCCGACGCCAAGCGCGGCCTCGGCGACGAACTGGGCGCGCTCGCGCACCTGATCGCGGCGCAGGCGCTCGAGACGCCCGCCGCGGGTTCGGCGCAGGCACTGTGCACCGTCGCCACCGGCTACTTCATGAAGGGCGAGCACGAGACCGCGGCGCGCTGGTACCGGCTGGCCTTGCTGCTCGATCCGGATCTGGCGATCGCCCATCAGAACCTCGCCGCGATCCACGCACAGGCGGGGCGCAGCGAACAGGCGGCGGCTTGCCGCGACCGCGCCTACCGGCTCCAGCGCGTGTTCGTCGAGAGCGTCGAGAGCGCCGGCGCCGCGCTCAGTCGGGTGCTGATCCTCTATGCCGGCGGGAGCCCGGGCAACGTTCCGGTGGAGGCGCTGCTGCCCACGGCGCGCTGCAGCCGGATCAAGTACGCGATCGACTACGCGGCGCAGAGCGAGGACGGGGAGCTTCCCCCTTACGATCTGGTCTTCAATGCCATCGGCGAGCCCGACGTCGCGGCCCCCCTGGCCGGCAGGCTGGAGCGTTTCGCGGCGCGCTGCGGCCGGCCGCTGCTCAATCCCCCCGCGGCGGTGATGAGAACCCGGCGCCATCTCCTGCCGGCCTTGCTGGGCGACGTCGGAGGCGTCCTGGTCCCGCCCTGCCTGCGCCTCGAGCGAGCGAGCGCTGCGCGCGCCGAACTGGCCGGGCTTCTCGCGCACGCGGGCATGACGCCGCCGCTGCTCATCCGCCCCGCGGCGAGCCACGGCGGCGATGGCCTCGAACGCATCGAGGAGCTGACGGCGCTCGGCGCACGGCTCCGCGCCGCCGGTGCGGGCTATCTGACCCAGTTTCACGACTACCGCAGCGCCGACGGCCGCTACCGCAAGTACCGGATGATCTTCGTCGATCGCGAGCCCTACCCCTATCACCTCGCCGTCTCTTCCCACTGGATGGTGCACTACCACCGCGCCGGCACCGGCGACGACGAGCGCTGGATCGCCGAGGAGCGCCGCTTCCTGGAAGACCCGCGCGCCGTTCTCGGCGATCGCGCCATGTCCGCCCTGGCCGCGATCGGCAGCCGGCTCGATCTCGACTACGCCGGCATCGACTTTTCGCTCTTGCCCGACGGCCGGCTCCTGGTGTTCGAGGCCAACGCCACCATGCTGATCCACTTCGAGCGCGGCAACGGGCCGCTGGCGCACAAGAACGTCCATGTGCAGCGCATCGTCGATGCCTTCGGGCGGCGGCTGCTTCGGGCGTCCCTCGCCTGATATCGGTTATCTATCTGTTCAGAAAGAAATTTTATCCGCTATGGCGGTGCACAATTTTTTTCGATTTCCGGCCATTTCATATGGCAAAATGAGTATATGTATAGGAGAATCTTTATTTTCTAACTTCACTGCCCGTCATGCACATCGCCGTCTGTATAAAACAGGTGCCCGACAGCGCCCAGATTCGGGTCCATCCGGTCACCAACACCATCATGCGTCAAGGGGTTCCGGCAATCGTCAATCCCTTCGACTTGTTCGCGCTCGAAGAGGCGCTGCGCATCAAGGATAGGACCGGCGCCAAGGTCACCGTGCTGTCCATGGGACCGCCCCAGGCCGAGGATGCGCTGCGCAAGTGCCTCTCCTTCGGCGCCGACGAAGCCATCCTGGTCACCGACAAGGTGTTCTCCGGCGCCGATACCCTGGCCACCTCCGCCGTGCTCGCCTCGGCGCTCAAGGCCTTGCACGAGCAACAGCCGCTGGACCTGATCTTCGCCGGCAAGCAGACCATCGACGGCGATACCGCCCAGGTCGGTCCGGGCATCGCCATCCGCCTGGGCTATCAATTGCTGACCTACGTCTCGCGCATCCGGGAACTGGATTCGGCGGGCCGGCGCATCGTCGTCGAGCGCAGGGCCGAGGGCGGCGTGCAGGTTCTGGAGTCCAGGCTGCCCGCCGTCATCACCATGCTCGAAGGCAGCAACGAAATGCGCTTTGCCGACATGCCCGGCATGTTCCGCGCCGCGCGCCAGGCGGTGCCGTTCTGGAATCGCGACAACGCCGGCATCACCGATCTCGGCTCGGTGGGCTTGAAGGGTTCGCCGACCACGGTCGTCCAGGTGTTCGGGCCCAAGCCCAAGACGGTCAAGGCCGAGCGCATCGAAGGCGGCACGCCGGTCGCCATGGCGGACGCCTTCGTGGACAAACTGTTCGCGGACTTTCCGCAACTTGAAACGGCGCTGCTGGATCATCTCGATCAGCTGGCGGAGCAGGGAGGTCACGCATGAGCGACGCAATCGATTCCGCCAAGCCGATCAAGAAGCCGAAGCGGGCTCTGCCCGAGCGCTTCAAGTCCCACAAGGGGGTCTGGGTCTTCATCGAACACGAGCACGGGCACGTCCACCCGGTCTCCTGGGAACTGCTGGGCAAGGGGCGCCTGTTGGCCGACAAGCTGGGCGTCGAGCTGGCCGGCGTGATCCTCGGCGGCTGCGCGCCCGAAGTGCGGGCCCTGGTCGATCAGGCCGCCGCCTATGGCGCCGACCTGTGCTACCTGATGCCAAGCGAGGTGCTGCGCGATTACCGCAACCAGTCCTACACCGCCGGCATGACCGAGCTGGTCAACACCTTCCAGCCGGAAATCCTGCTGCTGGGCGCGACGACCCAGGGGCGCGACCTGGCCGGATCGGTCGCCACGACGCTATTGACCGGACTGACGGCCGACTGCACCGGGCTGGAAATCGACCCGAGCGATCGTTCGCTGCTCTCCAGCCGTCCGACCTTCGGCGGCAGCCTGATGTGCACGATCGTCAATCTCGCCACCCGTCCGCAAATGGCCACGGTGCGGCCGCGCGTCATGCCCATGCCGGCGAGGGCCGATGGCCGAAGCGCCCGCCTGGTGGAGCATCCGCTGCGACTGGCCGAGGATGCGGTCGTCACCAAGGTGCTCGACTTCGTTCCCGATGCCCGGGCCGACAAGCCGCAACTGGCATTCGCCGATTTCATCGTGGCGGGGGGGCGCGGCCTGTCCAAGCCGGAGAACTTCAAGCAGGTCTTCGATCTCGCCCGGGTGCTCGGCGCCGAGGTCGGCGCTTCCCGGCCGGCGGTGCACGCCGGCTGGGTCGAGTCCGAGCGCCAGGTGGGCCAGTCCGGCAAAACGGTGCGTCCCAAGTTCTACCTGGCGGCGGGTATTTCCGGCGCCGTGCAGCATCGCGTCGGGATGGAGGGGGCGGACGTCATCGCCGCCATCAATCTGGACGCCAATGCACCGATCTTCGATTTTGCGAATTACGCCTTGGTGGGCAACGCGCTGGAGCTCTTGCCGGCACTCCGGTCCGCCTTTGCCCGCCGTCTGGAGGCGGCGCGCAGCCGCCGCGCCCAGGGCGAGGCAGGCATGGCAGCGGAGGCCAAGGCCTGATGGAAAAGTTTGACGTCATCGTCGTCGGGGCCGGTGCAGCCGGCAATGCGGCGAGCTACACCCTGGCCAAGGCCGGACTCAGCGTGCTCCAGATCGAGCGGGGAGAATCGCCGGGAACCAAGAACGTGCAAGGCGCGATCCTCTACGCCGATGCCCTGGAGAAGATCATTCCGGACTTCCGCGCCTCGGCTCCCCTCGAGCGCCACGTCGCCGAGCAGCGCATGTGGCTGATGGACGAGGATCAGGCGTGCACCGGCATGACTTATCGCGATGCGCGCTTTTCCCAGGAACCCTACAACCGCTACACCATCATCCGGGCGCGCTTCGACCGCTGGTTCTCCGATCAGGTCAGAGCTGCCGGCGCCCTGGTGGTTTGCGAGACCACGGTCACCGAATTGCTGCGCGACGCAACCGGCAAGGTGACGGGCGTGCGCACCGAGCGCGAGCACGGCGACATTTATGCCGACTGCGTCGTTCTGGCCGACGGCGCCAATGCGCTGCTCGGCAGCCGGGCGGGCCTGCGTCCGGAGATCAAGAGCGCCGACATGGCGCTGGCGGTCAAGGAGGTGCTGTTCCTGCCCAAGGAAACGATAGACGCCCGGTTCAATCTCAACGGCAACCAGGGCGTGGTCATCGAAATCGCCGGCAACATCACCCACGGCATGGTCGGCACCGGCTTCCTCTACACCAACAAGGACTCCATTTCGGTCGGCATCGGCTGCATGCTGTCCGACATGAAGCGGCAGACGCTGACGCCTTATCAACTGCTGGAAGGATTGAAGCGCCATCCGACGGTGAGACCCCTGCTCGATGGCGCCGAAATGAAGGAATATTCGGCCCACCTGATTCCGGAAGGCGGCTACAAGACGCTGCCCAAGCTCTACGGCGACGGCTGGCTGATCGTCGGCGACTCCGCCGGTTTCGTCAATGCCGTCCATCGCGAGGGCTCCAATCTGGCGATGACCACCGGCCGGATGGCCGCCGAATCCCTGATCGCGTTGAGGGCCGCCGGCAAGCCGTTCGTCGCGGCGCAGCTGGCCGACTACAAGCGCCGTCTGGACGACAGCTTCGTCATGGAAGATCTGAAGAAATACGAAGACGTGCCGGACTTCCTGAGCGCGCAGTCCCACTTCCTCAACGTCTATCCGCGATTCCTGGGGAACGCGGCCAAGGAGTTCCTCACCGTCGATGGCGTGAGCAAGCGGGCCAAGCAGCAGAAGATCATGGCCGAGCTCAAGGGCAAGCGCTCCCTGCTCGGCCTTCTGGGCGATGCCTACCGTTTTTGGAGAGCCTTCCGATGAATGCCGTTCACGAGTTCGTGCCGCCCGCCGTCAATGTCGAGGAAAAACTGTTCCAGAACCGCTACCGCGTCGATGCCGGACGGCCGCACATCAAGGTGAACAATCCCGCCCTCTGCCTGACTTGCGCGCTGAAGCCCTGCACCGTGTGCTGCCCGGCCGGCTGCTGGCGCGCGGAAGAGGGCGGGGGGATCGACCTGGTGGTCGATGGCTGCCTGGAGTGCGGCACCTGCCGCCTCGTCTGCGACGCCGGCAATGTGGACTGGAACTATCCACGGGGCGGTTTCGGCGTGCTCTTCAAGTTCGGCTGAGGCCCGCGATGGACAGCATCCGCCGCTTTCTCGCCCACGCCGTGCGCCTGGAGACCGAAGCCGTGCGCCGCTTCGAAGAGCTGGCCGAGCACATGAGCAGCCACGGCAATTCCGAAGTGGCCGCGCTCTTCCGCCAGTTCGCCGACTTTTCCCGGCTGCATCTCAAAGACGCCATGGATCGCGCCGGCTTCCGCTTCATCACCGATTTGCCCAAGGACGGCTACGACTGGCCGGACGGCGAGTCGCCGGAGGCCACCTCATGGTGGGGCGTCGATGCCATGATGGATACCAAGACGGCGCTGGAGCTGGCCCTGGAGAGCGAACGCCAGGGCTTGGCGTACTATCGCTCCGTCGCCGACGCCTCTGCCGACCCCAGGGTCGTCGCCATGGCGACCGAGTTTGCCAATGAGGAACAGGATCACGTCGCGCAGCTGGAAGCGATGTTGCTCAAGGGGGGTTGGTAAGCGCCGTCATCCCAGCCGGGACCGGACGGCGACAGCGAGGGAGCATGAGCGTGCATTGGGACGAAAACCGCGAGCCGTTGGGCTCCGCATTGACCCTGATCCATTCCAGGCAGACCACTTCGCCGAAGTTCCTCGGCGATCCGGGGCCGGATGGCGCGCAGATCGAGTCCATCCTCAGTGCGGCGGGGGCGGCGCCCGATCATCGGCACCTGACGCCCTGGCGCCTGGTGATCGTTCCCGCGGAGAAGCGCGCGTTGCTCGCCGAAGCCTTCGCGGAAGCGCTCGTCGAGCGCGACAGCGAGGCGAGCGAAGCGCAGCGCCGGGAGGCCCGCGAAAAGGCCCACCGGGGACCGCTGTTGCTGGCGCTGGTCGGCCGCCTGGGCCCGGCGCTGGGCGACGTCCATCCCCACGAGCGCCTGATCTCGGCGGGATGCGCGCTGCAGAACATGCTGCTCACCGCCCACGCCATGGGCTTCGGCGCCGGGGTGTCCAGCGGCCGGTCGCTGTATTCGCAGCGGCTCAGACGCTTCTTCCGGCTGGCCGACGGGGAGCAGCTGCTGTGCTTCGTCACGGTGGGCACCGCGCTCAGAGGCAAGCCCGCGGCCTCGCGGCCGACGATGGCCGACTACACCACGACGCTGTGAGCCGCGCCGACCGCAATCAAGCCGCGGATTTTCGGGCTTGATTTTCGTGGTTGCAAATTTTCCCTAGCCGGGTACACTGGCCGCATACTGAATGAACGTTCATTCCGTCGACCGGCGGGTGGCCGGCGAGCTTTTCGGGAAGCTTTTGGAAACGGGTCCGGCCGAGCCGAAATGCGCCTCGTATGCCGCGCGCGGGACCGTGCTGAGGAAAGAGGATGAGGTACGCCGAGACAGGCTTCAATCTGGAAATCGATCTCACCTCGGGCAGCATCGAGAAGGTGGAGACCGCGACCGACCTGGCCGAGCTTTATCTGGGCGGGCAGGGATCGGCCGCCAAGCTGCTCTGGGATCGGGTGCCGCCCGGAACCGATCCGTTCTCGCCCGACAACCTGCTGATCTTCAGCACCGGCCTGCTGCACGGCACGCCGCTGCCCGCCTGCAACCGCACCGTGGTCAACACCTTCTCGCCGCAGACCAACCTGATGTCGCACTCCCTGTTCGGCGGCTTCTTCGGGCCGGAGCTGAAGTACGCCGGCTACGACAAGATCGTCATCCGCGGCAAGGCGCCGGACCTGGTCTATCTGTACATCAACAACGACAAGGTGGAGATCCGCGACGCCACCCACCTCGCAGGCCGCGGCTGCACCGAGACCGGCGACCTGCTGAAGAAGGAGCTGAACGACCAGCGCGTCCAGGTGGCGGCCATCGGCCTGGCCGGCGAGAACCGGGTCTATATGGCGTCGATCGACCACAATCACGCCAGCGCGGCGCGCGGCGTCGGCGTCATCATGGGCGACAAGCGGCTGAAGGCGATCGCGGTGCGCGGCACCCGGGCCGTCAATGTCGCCCGCCCCGCCGAGCTGTTCGAGATGAGCCAGCGCATCCACCAGAAGATGGCCGGCAGCTCGGGCTGCGGCGACTGGATGGCGGTCGATGAGGACGACAGCTTCCACCACAACCACTTCGCCTGGGGCAACGCCCGCACGCGGCGGCCCGGCTACTGGAGTCCGGAGCTCCAGGAGCGCTGGACCAAGTGGAAATACGACCACCTGGACCGGCAGACGGGCTGCTACAACTGCCCGAAGAAGTGCCGCAACGTCATCAGCTGGCCGGGCCGGCCCCGCTTCGGCTACAAGTGCTTCGGCAAGGACACCTATCACATGGCGGCCTTCCAGGAGCTCGACTTCAGCTATGACATCCTCGGCGTCGCCCAGGAGTACGGCGTCGATTCCTACTCGACGCCGCAGGTCATCGCCTTCGCCCTGGAGCTGCTCGAAGCCGGCATATTGACCGACGAGGACTTTCCGGAGATGCCGGCGGACGTCAGGGGCCGGTTCTTCTACCTGCTCGACAAGATCGTGCGCCGCGAGGGCATCGGCGACATTCTGGCCGACAGCGTCTCCCACGCCGCGCGCCGCATCGGCAACGGCGCCGAGGCCTTCGATCACAACACCACCAAGAAGTTCGAGCAGCTGCCGATCAAACTGGGCAAGCTGAATCCCGCCTACTTCCTGATGATCGCCACCGGCGAGAAGATGAGCATCACCCAGATCGAGGGCTCCTTCCCGCAGGACCCGCTGCCCACCGAGGAGCAGCGGCAGGAGTTCGTCGACAAGTGGGAGGCGGTGCCCGACGAGAAGTTCAAGCAGTATTTTCTCGACTGGAAGAAGCGCAACGACATCTCGGACGAGGCGACCTGCGACATCGTCGACTGGAACGAGGCGATGCACTACATCGACGACTCGCTGGGCTTTTGCGGCTTCGTGTCCTCGTTCCGCGGCCAGTTCGGCGGCGACGTTCCCTATCACATGAACAACATCCCCGCCGCCATCGCCCTGGCCACCGGCACGGAGATGGACAAGCCCAGGCTGTGGAAGAATTTCCAGCGCATCCGCACCCTGATCCGCGCGGTCAATGTGCGCCGGGGCCTGCGCCGCAAGGACGAGCGCCCGCCCGAGGACCACTGGGCGGTGCGCGACGAAAAGTACGAACAGGAACTGCTCTCCAAGTATTACACCTTCAAGGGCTGGAACAGCGAGGGCATCCCCACCCGGCAGACGCTCGAACAACTCGATCTGGCCTACGTCGCCGACGACCTGGAGCAGCGGGGCATCCTCGACCCGGCCGATGGAGGCGCGCGGTGGATACCGTAACGGCGACGAAAACCGTCAAGGAAATCCTGGTCAATGTGGACAAGTGCACGGGCTGCCGCGCCTGCGAAATGGCCTGCTCGGCCTTTCACGCCATGCCGAAGTTCAGCAGCATCAATCCGGCGAAGGCCCGGATCCGCGTGGTGTCGAACGAACTCACCGACGAGTACGTGCCGATCTTCGCCGGCAACCACACCAAATCCGGCTGCGACGGCCGCCACGTCTATACCATCGACGGCAAGACCTACAGCGAGTGCAGCTTCTGCCGGGCCTCCTGCCCGACGCGCGATCATTTCATCGAGCCCGACTCCGGCTTGCCGCTGAAGTGCGACATGTGCGAGAGCACGCCGCCGCTGAAACAGCCCTGGTGCGTCGAGGTCTGCGGCGAGGAGGCGCTGACCTACAGCGAGCGCGAGGTGGCGCGGGAGGCCCCCTCGGCTGCGGCGCCCGGGCAGCTCGAACTCGGACTGGAGGCGCTGATGCGGCAGCACGGGATGGAGGCGGTGATCGCCCGCCTGCAGGAGTTGAGCAAGGAGAAATAAGAATCAGCGAATGGGCCGGAATCCGGGTACCCTGCCGCATCGGGCAGGGGGCGTTAAGATGTCGCTTCCGCTTTGAAGATGGTTCTGATGCCGCCCGGACGCTCGGGCCAGGCGGACCTGGGCTAGGATGCGACGATGAACGAAGTGAGGAATGTGCTGGAGGCCCGCTTTCCCGGACTGCACGCCGCTATCGAGACGCTGATCGTCGAGGCCGAGGCGGATTTCAACGCGCGCGCCGCTCAGGCGCCGTCGGAGTTCCTGCTGGAACACACCCGGCGCACCGCGGCCATCGCCCGCAAGATTTCCGCAATGGAGGGGGCCGACCCCTTCCTGCCGGTGCTGGTGGCGCTGTTCCACGACGCCGGCAAGTTCCACGAGGGCGAGTACCACGCCGACGGCATCGCCGAGGAAGAACACGCGGCGCGTCTGGCCGACGAGATGCTCGCCCGCTTCGGACTGGCGCGCGGCGCCATCGACGCCGTTGTGGCGGCGCTGCGCGCCCTCTACGACGAGCGCCTGCCCTGCCTCGGTGCGGCGCGCATCGTGCAGGACGCGGACCGTCTGGACAAGCTGGGGCCGCTGGGCGTGGGCGCCTTCTTCACCAAGGCGGCCCTGCGCGGACGCGGCCTGGTCGAGGCGCTGGCGCAGACGCTGAGCCGGGAACTGACCTATGCGCAGGCGGCGCCGCGCTCGATGTTCACCGCCTCCGGGCGGCAACTGGCCCGGGAGCAGGGGGCGAAGACGATCGCCTTTTTCGACCAGCTCCTGGAACAGTTGGAGGACTGGGGCATCGCCGCCTTCGACCGCCACACGGTCGTGCTCGACGAGGACTTCCGCAGCCGCGACGGCGTCGTGGTGCGCGGCATGGAGGTCGCCATCGCCATGCCGCGCGCCTGCCCGGATTGCGCCGCGCCGCTGGCGCTGACGCACCGGCGCGAACGAGGCGTGAAGTGCGAGCGCTTCATCGCCTACTTCAACTGCGGCAACTGCGGCTACGCCGGCGGCACCTCGCTCTGCCTGCCGGTTCTGGCGTGATCTGACTAGGCCGTCGCGGCGACCGGCGTGATCGGGATCACCCGCCGTTCGGGTTCGGGCGTTGCGTGGGCGTGGGAGTGGGAGTGGGCCTGGCGCCGGCCCGGAAAGGCCAGCGCTTCGGTCAGCAGGTAGGCGGCCTGGGCATACGAGGTCGGGCACAGGGTGAAGCACTCCTGGCAGCTCCAGCACTCCTTGGCGGCGATCTCGGGTATGAAGCTGATCTCGCGCATCGCGCCGTTCTCGATGAAGCCGACAGCGTTCTTGTGCTTGACCTCGTCACAGTAGCGCACGCACAGGCCGCACAACACGCAGAACGACGTCTCCTTGTCGAAGCGGTGGCGGTCGGCGCCATACTCCTCGGCCAGCCTGACCAGCTCCGGCGCGTCGGGCGCGTGGGCCATCAACTCCTCGACCAGCACCTTGCGGATCTTGTCCACCTTCTCCGAGCGGGTGCGCACGACGATGCCCGGCTCCACCGGATAGAGGCAGGAGACCACGTAGCTCTTCCTGCCGCGCGCTTCCACCTCCACGATGCACAGCCGGCAGCCGCCGTAGGCCTCAAGCTTTTCGTGATGGCACAGGGTCGGGATGTGGATGTCCGCCTGCTGCGCCGCCTGCAGCACGGTCATGCCGGCGCTGGCGGCGACTTCCTTGCCGTCGATGTTCAGGACGATTTCGCTCATTTCGTGTCTCCACTGCCGGCGGCTGCCTGATCCGCCGCTTGATTCGCCGCTTGATCCGCCGCTTGATCCGCCGCTTGATCCGCCGCTTGATTCGCCGCTTGATTCGAGATGCGCGCTTCGTATTCGGGTCTGAAATAGCGGAACATGCTCTTCAAGGGGTCGCCGGAGGTCTTGCCCAGCGCGCACAGGCTGCCCAAGCCCGTCACCTCGACCAGGTCCTCCAGCAGCTCCAGGTCGCCCTGCCTGCCGCGACCCTCGGTGAGCCGGGTCAGGGTCTGCAGCATCTGCTGCATGCCCTCCCGGCAGGGCACGCACTTGCCGCAGGATTCCTTGGTCAGGAAGTCCATCAGGTAGCGCGCTACCTCGACCATGTCGGTGTCCTCGTCCATCAGCAGCAGGCCGCCGGCGCCGATCGGCGCGCCCAGCTTGGACATGCCGTCGAAGTCCAGCGGGGCGTCGATCAGGCGCGCAGGGATCGAGCCGCCCATGGCGCCGCCGAAATGGATGGCCTTGAGGGTCTTGCCGTCGCGCACGCCGCCGCCGATGTCGAACACCAGGGTCCTGAGCGGCGTGCCCATCGGCACCTCGACCACGCCGCTATTCACCACGTTGCCCGACAGCGAGATCAGCTTGGTGCCGCGGCTCTTCTCCGAGCCGATGCTGGTGAACCACTCGGCGCCGCGGGAGATGATCTGCGGCACGTTGGCCCAGGTCTCGACGTTGTTGAGATTGGAGGGCTTGTCCCAGATGCCCGACACCGAGGTGCGGACGTACTTCGGCCGCGGCTCGGGGGCATTGCCCTCGATCGAGCGCATCAGCGCGGAGGATTCGCCGGAGACGAAGATGCCGACGTCGAAGTGCAGCTCGACCTCGAGCGAGAAGCCGGAGCCGAGGATGTTCTCGCCCAGCAGCCCGTACTCCTTGGCCTGGGCCAGCGCATTCCTGACGTGCTTTTCCAGCAGCGGCATGTCGTGGCGGGTGTACATGAAGCCCCGCTGCGCGCCGATGGCGTAGGCGCCGATGATCAGTCCTTCGAGCACCTTGTGCGGGTTGCCGGTGAGCATGGCGCGGTCCATGAAGGCGGCGGACTCGCCCTCGTGGCCATTGACGATCACGTACTTGATCTTCTCCGGCGCATTCCGGGTGGTCTCCCACTTCGAGCCGGCCGGGAAGCCGCCGCCGCCGCGGCCGCGCAGGTTGGCGCGTTTGACTTCGTCCAGGACCTGGTCCGGAGTCATCTCGGTCAGGGCCTTGATCAGGGCGGCGTAGCCGCCGACCGCCAGATAGTCGTCGATCTTCATCGGGTCTATCTTCGGGTTGTCGCCGATCAGCAGGCGCGTCTGGTGCTTGTAGAACGGCACCTCGTCCATGTGCACCGCTTTCGCGCCGCTGGCCGGGTCGTGGTACACCAGGCGTTCGACCACCTCGCCTCTCAGGGTCGCGGCGACGATCTCCGGCACGTCGGCGGGAGCGACCTCGAAGTAGCAGATCTCGCCCGGGGTGACCACGACGTTCGGCCCTCGCTCGCAGTAGCCGTGGCAGCCGGTGGTCCTGAGCTCGAGCCGCTCGCCCAGTTGCTGCCGGCCGACTTCCGCCAGAAAGGCGCAAGCGACCGCGGCCGAGTCCATGCCGTCGCAGGCGGCGCCGGCGCACACCGCGATGCAGGGTTTGGCGGGGTCCCGGCCGGCCAGGATCTTCGCCCTCAGTGCTTCCAGTTCAGCCGCTGAATTTAGCTTGAGCATGGTCATCACTCACTCGTAACTTTTGAGAACGGCTTCGGCCTGGTCGGGCGTCATCCTGCCGTAGTGCTTGCCGTCGACGATCAGTTCCGGCGCGATGCTGCAACTGCCCAGACAGGCACCGGTCTCGAGCGTGAAGCGGGAGTCGGCATCGGTCTCCCCGGCCTTGAGACCGGTGATTTCCTCGACTCTCGCCAGCAGCTTGGCCGCCCCGCGCAGGTGGCAGGTCATGCCGCTGCACACATGCACCTCGTGGCGTCCCTTCGGGGTCAGGCTGAAGGTCTTGTAGAAGCTGGCGATCTGCATCACCTGGCTGAAGGAGACCTCCAGCGCGTCGGCCAGCCGCTGCAGCACTTCCCGGGGCAGCCAGTGGTTCTCGTGCTGGATCT
>JAJYXA010000510.1 GCA_021791235.1 Pseudomonadota bacterium | reverse complement strand
GGGCTGGGCTGGGCCGAAGCCCCGGCTGGCGCCAGCGCCTGCTTCGCGCGGCTTGATGCCGACGGGCGTATCGCGCGCCTGCGTCTGATGCCGCCGGCCTTCGCCAACTGGCACGCCTATCACCTCGCGGCCGAGCATTTCGCGTTTCAGGATTTCCCCATCACCCTGGCCAGTTTTGGCTTGTCGATGGCCGAACAGGACCGCTGACCATGAGACTCTGGGCGTTGCGCGGACTGCGCACACAACGCGACCTCACCGGCTTCCCGCGCACGCTTGAACTCGCGCCGGGGATGACGCCGGGGCGTCCCGTCGACGGCCCGGCCGCGGCGGCGGACGTCTGCCCCACCGGCGCGCTGCGCGCCGAGGGCGCCGCGGCCGTGGTCGCGCTCGACCATTGCGTGCACTGCCAGCGCTGCCGCCACGGCGAGCAGCCCATGCGCTGGCGCGAGGACATCGCCTGGAGCCACGGCGAGGGCGCGCCGCTGCCGCGTGCGTTCGCGCATTCCATCCACGTGCGCGTGCTCGATGCCGGCGATTGCGGCGCCTGTCTGGCCGAGTTGCAGCAACTGCCGGCGCCGCAGTACAGCCTGCATCGACTGGGCATTTTCATTACCGCCAGCCCGCGCGAGGCCGATGTGCTGCTGGTGGTCGGGCCGGTGACGCGCGCCATGCGTCAGCCGCTGCTCGACACCTACGCCGCGATGCCGGGGCCGAAGCGCGTGGTGGCGGTCGGCGCCTGCGCCGCCAGCGGCGGCGTGTTCGGCCCGAGCTTCGCCTGCGCGGGCGGCGTGGCCGATGTGCTGCCGGTGGATCGCGTCGTGCCTGGCTGTCCGCCGCCGCCGCTGGCCGTGCTCGAAGCACTGTTGGCGGTGATGGGGCGCAGCCTGCCGCGCGCGGAGGACGCACCATGATCGCGTTTCTGCTGTTTCTCGCGTTGTGCGTCGGCGGCGGCGTCATCACGCTGCTGGTGCGCGACCGTCACGCCGCCATGGTCGCCACGGTGTTCGGCATGCTCGCCGGGCTGGCGTTGCTGGTCGCCGCCGCGCAGGCGCTAGGAGGCGATGTCTGGCTGCTGCAGCTGTGGCAATTGCCGGCGCTGGGGCGGCTCACCCTGGGCGCCGACCGCCTATCCGGCTGGTTCCTGCTGATCACCGCGCTGGTGGCGGTGCCGGTGTTCCTGTTCAGTGCGCGCTATCTCAGGCATTACGCCGCGCATTACCGCACCGCGGGCGCCGCCAGCATCCAGTTGTTCCTGCTCGCCAGCATCGGCCTGACCCTGACCACGCGCGACGTGTTCGGCTTTTTATTCACCTGGGAAATCATGTCGGCGCTGTGCTACCTGGCGGTGAATTTCGAGCACCTGCACGACGCCACGCCGAAAGCTGGGCTGATCATGCTGGTGGCCAGCGAGGCCGGCGCGCTGCTGCAACTGCTGGCGCTGCTGCTGCTGGCCGCGCACGCCGGCAGCACCCAGTTCGACGCCATCGCCGCCAGCGCCGCGAGCATCGGCCCGGGCGTCGCCTGGGCGGTGTTCGCGCTGAGCTTTTTCGGTTTCGGCGTGAAAGCCGGCCTGTTTCCGAGCATGGGCTGGCTGCCGCGCGCGCACCCGGTGGCGCCGGCCCCGGCCTCGGCGCTGCTGTCGGGCGTGATCGTCAATCTGGGTATCTACGGCATCGTGCGCGTCAACGCCGATTTGCTGCCAGTGGCGATGCCCGCGGCCGGGGTCATCGTGCTGCTGGCAGGCGCGTTCGGCGCCATCATCGGCATTCTCTACGCCACCATCGAAACCGAGTTCAAGCGCCTGCTGGCGCACAGCACCATCGAAAACATGGGACTGGTGGCGATGGGAATCGGCGCCGCGCTCATTTTCCGCGCGCTGAATCAGCCGGTGTTCGCCGCCATGGCGCTGATCGCCGCGCTGCTGCATCTGCTCAATCATGCCATCGCCAAGAGCCTGCTGTTTCTCTCCGCCGGCGCGGTGGATACCGCCACCGGCACGCGCGATCTGAATGCTTTGGGCGGACTGATCCGCAAGCTGCCGTGGCTGGCTGGCGCCTGTCTCGCCGGCTGCATGATGCTGGCGGCGCTGCCACCGACCGGCGGCTTCGCCAGCGAATGGCTGCTGATCCAGAGCCTGCTGCGCAGCGCCGTGTTGGCGTCGGTTCCGGTGCGCCTGGCGTTTGTCGTCGCCGGCGCGCTGATGGCGCTGACCGCGGGTCTCGCGCTGTCGGCCTTCACCCGGCTGTTCGCCATGGCCTTCCTGGGCATGCCGCGTTCGCCCGCGGCGCAAAACCCCACGCCGCTGCCGGCCAGCATGCGCTGGGCCTTGGCGCTTCTGGCCGCGGGCTGCATCGCGCTGGGCCTGCTGCCCACGTATCTGGTGGCCGGCTTGGGCACGGTGGTGGGCACGCTCGGTTTGCACGGCGGTGGGGGCGCGCTGGTACCCCCGTTTTATGCGCCGGGCAGCGCACTGCCCGGCGATTTCGTCAGCAGCTTCCACGCCCTCGGCGCGCAACTCGGCAGCAGCTTCCTGCCGCCGCCCGGCCTGGTGCTGATGCATCGCGGCGGCACTGCCAACCC
>JAJYXA010000449.1 GCA_021791235.1 Pseudomonadota bacterium | reverse complement strand
GCCGCGCCGAGGTCGAGCAGGCCGTCGATCAGGCGCTCGGCATGCGGCTGGCCATAGCGCTGAAGTTCCAGGTAGTAGCGGCCGGGAAACAGCGCCGCCCAGGCCTCGGCCGCGGCGCGCGCGGCATCGGGCTTGTCGTCGAGGATCGCCTGCGCGACGTTGCCGGCGTCGCCGCCCGACAACGCCAGCAGGCCGGCGGTGCTGTCGTGCAGCCAGGCGGGGTCGATCTCGGCGCGGCCGCGATGGAGGTTGTCCTGGTAGGCACGGGTGAGCAGTTCGCACAGGCGGCGGTAGCCTTCGCGGTGCTGCACCAGCAGCAGCAGGCGCGAGGGCCGGTTGCGGTCGGCCGCATGGGTCACCCACACGTCGCAGCCGAAGATGGGCTTGATGCCGGCGCCGCGCGCCGCGCGGTAGAATTTCACCCAACCGAAGGTGTTGGACAGGTCGGACAGGCCGAGCGCGGGCATCGCGGTGTCGCGTGCGCGCCTGACCGCCTCGTCCACCCGCACCAGGCCATCGGCGACGGAATACTCGGTGTGCAGGCGAAGATGGACGAAGCGCGGGTCGGTCATGGGAGGACGGCAAAAAAGCAGGGGGCTATTTTAACGCCGAGGACGGACGAGCAAAAAACAAAAGGCAGCCGAAGCTGCCTTTTGTTGGAACAAACACCGGAATTCAGTTGGCGCGGCGCTTGAATTCGTTGGTGCGGGTGTCGATTTCGATCATGTCGCCGATTTCGACGAATGCGGCCACCGGCAGCTCGAAGCCGGTGGGCTTGATGCGCGCGGGCTTCATCACCTTGCCCGAGGTGTCGCCGCGCACGGCGGGTTCGGTGTATTCGACTTCGCGGATGACGGTGGTGGGCATCTCGACCGAGATCGCCTTGCCGTCGTAGAACACCACTTCGACCGGCATGCCGTCGTCGAGGTAGTTCAGCGCGTCGCCGAGGTTGTCGCCTTCGACTTCGTACTGGTTATATTCGCTGTCCATGAACACGTACAAGGGATCGGCGAAGTAGGAATAGGTGCATTCCTTGCGGTCGAGGGTGACGGTGTCGAACTTGTCGTCGGCGCGGTAGACCGATTCGGTGCCGGCGCCGGTAAGCAGGTTCTTCAGTTTCATCTTGACGACGGAGGCGTTGCGGCCCGACTTCGAGAATTCGGCCTTCTGCACCACCATCGGGTCTTTGCCGATCATCACGACGTTGCCGGCGCGGAGTTCCTGTGCGATTTTCATGGGTGTGTGTCCTGCTGCGAGAGCGCTAAGGGTTTGAGAAATCTTGGTATTTTAGCTTATTTTCCGCAAAATCAACCAGCTTGTCGGTGAGCCGGCCGGCGCGTTCGAGGCGCTTGCACCAGGCCGCCGCATGCCGTTCGATGGCAGCCTGCTGCGCCCGCCATGCCGCCCAGCAGACGGCCATGCCGTCCGTGTCCGGCATGCCGTTCCAGCGCCGCCACATTCCGCTCAGCGCATGCGCGGCTTCGCCTTCCAGCCCTTCCGTGTAATGCGCCAGCAGCGCGTTCGCCTTGTCCCAGTGCGCATTCCCGGCCTGCGGGTAGGCCTGCCACACCAGCGGGCGCGCCGCCCACTGCGCGCGCACGCAGGAATCCTCGCCGCGCACGAAATTGAGACCGCACGCCCACAACAAATGGTCGTACGCATCCTGGTCCAGAAACGGCAGGATGTGCAGCCGCAAGGCGCCGCGCCGGTGCACCTCGCCCGCCCGCAAGCCGGCAACCGACAGCCACGCCGCCAGCTGCGGAATGACCCGGCCTTCGGGCACGAGACAGGTGACGGGATGCATGTCGGCCGCCCAGGCGTTGAGCAGGGCAGGCAGCGCCGGATTCTCGTAGGCGAACAGCGACACCCGCAATTCGTCCGCCTGCGGCGCTTCCAGCCCCAGTTGGCGCCAGAACGCCGTCGTCCCGGAACGCACGAACGCGGCGCGCCGCCCGGCCAGATCCGCCTCGGCCAGGAGGCCGCCGGTGTCTGCCGTATAGCCGGGAAAGAAGAAATACCGGGTCAGCGGCAGCCGCGGATGCGGCGATGCCAGGCCGTGGTGTTCGGCCACCCAGGGTTCGGCGCTCAGGTACTCGAGGTTGATCCAGACCGGCGGCGGCGACTGCACGCTCATTGCGGCCAGATAGGCGTCCGGCAGGGCGCAGCCGAAGGCATCGACCACCACCTGCGCCGGCGCGGTTGCGGCAAACGGCGTGCGCCACGCGCAGACCCTCCCCCCCCCGCAGCGCTGCTCCGCGGAATCCGGGGCTATCGCCGGCCAGATGCGCTGAAACGCATGCAGATCGTCCACCCACAGCCGCACGTCCAGGCCATGCTCTTTGGCCAGCCCGCGTGCCAGCCGCCAGGCGATTCCGATGTCGCCGAAGTTGTCGACGACCTTGCAGAAAATGTCCCAGGTGGTGCGCATGGCGCGCATCCTACCGCATCGCGGGAAGCCGGAAGACGGGCCCGAGCGCGCCATTTTCCTCTCCGCCCCTGCCTGCCCGAGTTGAATGTAAACCACAGTTCGTCCGACCCCCTTGTTTTGTCACGTTTTCCCCCTTGTAAAAACTCATGCGC
>JAJYXA010000542.1 GCA_021791235.1 Pseudomonadota bacterium | reverse complement strand
GATGCGTTCGATCGGATAGTCCCGCAGGTAGCCATAGCCGCCGAACAGCTCGATGGCGTTGTTGGCGGCGCGGATGCTCGCCTCCGCAGCATAGAACTTCGCCATTGCCGCCTGCTTTTTCACGTTTTGCCCGGCGTCGTACAGGCGGGCCGCGTTCAGCATCAGCAGCCGGGCCGCCTCGATTTCCGTTGCCATGTCGGAGATCGGCCATTGCACGCCCTGGAATGCCGCGATCGGACGGCCGAATTGCTGCCGTTCCTGCACATAGGGCACCACGACATCCAGTGCCGCCTGCCCTAGCCCGACAGATAAGGCGGCGACGTTAATCCGCCCGCGGTCCAGCGTGGCGACGAACTGGCGAAACCCTTGGTGCAGCGTGCCGATCAGGTTTTCCTCCGGCACCTCCGCCTCGTCGAAATACAGCGTGGACGTGGGTGAGCCGTGCATTCCCATCTTGCGGTCCGGCCGTCCGATTTCGAAACCCGGCGTGCCGCGTTCGACGATGAAGGTAGACAGGCCATCCCCTCCCTCGCTGCCTTCCCGCGTGCGCGCGGTGATGACGAAGATATCGGCTACAGCCCCATTGGTGTTGAACGATTTGGAGCCGGAAATGCGCCACTTGCCGTCGCGCAGCACTGCCCGGGTACGGCAAGCTGCCGCGTTGGACCCGCCGCTCGGTTCCGTCAGGCCGAACGCGCCCAACTTGCGGCCAGATGTCATCTGTGTCAGGTATTTCTGCTTCTGCGCCTCCGACGCGTTGTGGAAGATGACGGAAGACGACAGCGAGATATGCGCGTTGAGAGAACTGCCGATCGAGCCGGAGGCGCGGGAAATTTCCTCCAGCAACAGGCAGACCGACACCGCGTCCAACCCGGTGCCGCCATAATTCTCAGGATAGGGCGCGCCTAAGAAGCCGAGAGATGCCATTTCCTTAAAAATCTCGGTCGGGAAGCGGTCGTTCTCGTCGATCTCCGCTGCCGCGGGGATGATCCGGCCTAGGCAGAAGCGCCGCACTTGGTCCTGGAATGCGCTTTGCTCCTCGGTCAGCAGATAGGGATGGGCGAAGGCAGAGCGGGAGGACTGGTTCATAGTCCTGCGTCCTCTTTCAACAGGGTCAGTGCGTGTTCGCGCAGTTGAAACCGGCGGATCTTGCCCGTCGCCGTCAGCGGCATTTCGTCCAGGAACAGCACGCGCCAAGGAACCTTGAAGCGCGCTAGATTGGCCTCGCAATAGCGGATGACCTCGCTTTCCTGTGGCGTCGCGCCCGGCTCGGCAATGGCGAAGGCTACGACTCGCTCGCCGCGCATTTCGTCGGGGAGGCCGACGACGCATACGGACTGGACGCCGGGCACCTCGCATATGATACTCTCGACCTCCTTCGGATAAACGTTGAACCCGTTGGTGACGATCATGTCCTTGACCCGATCTAGCAAATAGATGTTGCCGTCCCTGTCGATTTTGCCGATATCGCCGGAATACAGCCATGCGCCGCGCAGCGCTCGCGCCGTCTGATCAGGCATGTTCCAATAGCCCGTCATCATGGTGGGGCCGCTGAACACGAGTTCGCCCGGCTCACCCACGGGCGCCTCGCTGCCGTCCACGCCGAGCACACGCACCTTTATCCCGGGTAGAGGTTTGCCGCACGATCCGACGACCGGCGCCTCGCCCGGCCTCTGCACGCTGGCGACTGGGGAAATCTCGGTCAGGCCATAGCTCTCCACCACCTCGATACCCCAGAGTTCGCGCAGTTCCCGCACCAGCACGGCAGGAACCGGGCCGCCGCCCACGTCGATTATCCGCAGGCAGGAGATGTCGTAGCCGGCCAGGGCCTGCGAGGTGAATATGCGGGCGAACATGATCGGCACACCCGCCATCACGGTGACGCGGCTTCGGTCAATCGCCTCGATGGCCGCCCGGGCGTCGAAACGCGGCAGGATCACCGTAGCTGCTCCGACCAGCCCGGCCTGCGCATAGTCCCAGGAGAAGCCGAACGAGCTGAAACCCGGCAGTAGCGTTAGAAAACGGTCACTGCCGCGATAGCCGAGCACGCCCGCCGTCATGCGCGCATTTTCTACCAGCGCACCGTGCCGCAGCAGGATGCCCTTGGGCGTACCGGTCGTGCCTGAGCTGTAGATCATCACCGCCGGGTCATCAGCCATCCCTTGCGTACAAGCTGCAGCGGCTGGCGGATGTCCCACGGCGCCCTCGTACCCGGTCCAGCCTTCGGCCGCGCCACCCACGATGATGGCGACCCGGAGCTCGGCGCGTACCGCGTCCGGAACCCGGCCGGCATGAGCGGCGTCGGTCACCATGGCTATTGGCGCACAATCTTGCGCGATGCCGCCAATTTCCCGTCCGGTGCTCCGCGTGTTGATCGGCACGCCGATCGCGCCGGTCAAGCCGCATGCCACGTAGAACTCATACAGCGCGCGCCCATTGTCTAACAGACAGGCCACTCGGTCGCCGCGGCCCACGCCAGCCGCAGCCAAGCTCTGCGCCAGCCGGGCACCACGGCCGAAGGTGTCGGCATAGGTTGCGAAGCTGCCATCCGGCAGAACCATGTGCAAGGTCTCGCCCTGCCGCTGGGCCCAGTGGCCGACGATGCCGTGCACGGTGTCCACCACGGCGCTCATCCTCGCATTCCCATCGCGCGGCTGATGACATGGAGTTGGATCTCGTTGGTGCCCTCCCCGATCCATGCCTCCGGCGCGTCCCTGTATAGGCGGGACACCCGCATCTCTGTCATGTAACCGGCGCCTCCATGCAGTAGCAGCGCTTCCTGCGACGCGCGGATGGCGATCTCGCTCGCCAGGAACTTGGCGATGCTGGCCTCCCGCACGCAGTCCTGGCCGGCCATGCGCATCTGCGCGGCACGGTAGACGGCTAGGCGCGCCGCCTCCACCCGGATCGACAGATCAGCGATACGGAATGCCACCGACTGGAACCCGTCGATCGTCTTGCCAAAGGCTCGACGCTGGCCGGCATAGGCGTGGATCAGGTCCACCGCCTCCTGCGCAATACCCAGGCCGCGATTGGCAACCAGCACGCGCCCATCAGTGAGCGTCGCCTTGATCTGGGATAGCCCCTCGCTCGGCTGGCCCAGCACGGCGGCAGCGGGAACGCGCACGTCGTCGAGCGCCATGTAGGCCGTGGAAGACGAATGATTGCCTAATTTGTCGAGTGCCCGCGCCTCAATCCCCGGCATGCGCGCTTCCACTAGGAACAGCGACAGCGCGTCGGCGCCTCGCCCCACTTCGGTCCGGGCGGCAATAACTAGGAAATCAGCGATGGTGCCATTGGTGATATAAAGCTTGCTGCCGTTCAACACCCAGTCATCGCCATCCCTCCGGGCGCGGGTCATCAGACCACGTATGTCGCTGCCGGCGTCGGGCTCGGTCAGGCAGAAGGCCCCGATCGCCTCGCCACGCAGCCCGGGCAAGCCCCATTGTTGGCGCTGTTCAGCACTGCCCAAGCGCAGGACGGAGCCGGCGGCCAGATGCTGGTGTGCAAACACGCCAGCCGACACGCCAGCCGCGGCGCGGGTCAATTCCTCGTAAAAGATGCAGCCCATCAGCAGGTCGCCGCCACTGCCGCCATCCGCTTCCGGATAGTTCACGCCTAAGTAACCACCCTCCCGCAGCAAGGCGTAGGCTTCCAATGGGAAGCGCTGTTCCTCCTCCGCACGCTCTGCCAGCGGCGCCAAGCGGGTGGTAACGAAACGGCGGAACTGGCTGCGAAACTGCACATACTCGGGTGGCAGGCCGAACGGGTCGGCTGGGTCACCGATAAAGCGCTGCAAGTCGATCTTGGTGTCCATGAAGCGACTCCGTTCAGGGCAAGATACGTTGGCCGCCATCGAGCACGATCGTCTCGCCGGTCATGAAGCTAGCTTCGGGCGAGGCGACGAAAGCGACGAAATCCGCCACCTCCACCGGTGTGCCGACCCGGCGCAGCGGGATGCGCGAGCGGATGCGCCGGCCCAGTTCCGGGTCAGCCAGCGCGTCGCGCGTGATATCGCTTTCCACGTAGCCCGGCGCCAAGCACACGCAACGCACGCCGTCCCGCGCCCATTCTGCGGCCAGCGCGCGGGTGAGCCCGTCGACGGCGGCCTTGCTGGCGCAATAGGCGACCGCGCGGGACACACCGAGCGCGCCGAACAACGAGCCGATATTCACCACCACCCCCCGGCGCTGGGCGAGGAACGGATGGGCGGCGCGGGCGGCCGTGTAATAGGCGGTCAGGTTGACGTCGAGCGTCTGCCGGAACAAAGCGGGCGTGACATCCTGGGTCGGCGGCGCGTTCATCACCCCTGCGTTGTTCACTAGCACGTCGATGCCACCATGCAGCTCCGCGGCAGTCTGCACAAATGCCTCGACTGCCGCGTCATCGGTCACGTCACCCGGATGGATCGAGGCCTCGGCGCCGGTGTATCGCAGCAGGGATGCCGTTTCGTTCAGCATGGTGAGATCACGGGCGAACAGCGCTACGGCATAGCCTGCTTGCCCGAAACGTTGCGCAATCGCCCGGCCGATGTTGCGGCTGGCGCCGGTTACCAGCGCCACGCGGTTGGAGCCGTTCATGTTCGTGCCGCGAATGGGGCTTTTAAGACCTGTTGTTGACGCATTCTTCCATTTCCCCAGCCCTTGACAGATCTTGGTAACACTTCATCCGAGCCAAAGCGATCTGTCAAGCAATTTGAAAGAAGAGTCCGCGATACGAAATTATTCACTTGGCAGAAGCCGTACAAGTTCCTGTCCGGCCGACACAATCTCACCCACCCGGCAGCACAATTTCTCCACGGTACAAGCAATTTCGGCAATGATGCGATTTTCCATCTTCATCGCCTCCACGATGGCGAGCGTGTCGCCGGGCTCCGCGTGCTCCCCCACGCCGAGCAGCGCGACGACGACGCCGGGCATGGGAGCGACAGCATGGTTGCCGCCAGCCCCCGCGACGTCCTCGTCCGACGGACGCTCGACGCTGGGCGCCAACCGCCGTCCACCGATGACGATTTCCGCCACCGTGCCGTTCAGCAACCCCGCCCATGGGAGCATGCCACAGCGGCCGGACCATGCGCCGTCCCTGTCTGGCTGCACCGTCACGTCGAGCATTTGGCCGTCCACCGTCGCCATCAGCCGGTCACCCGTGGCCGCGGTCAACCGCACCTCCCGCCGGGTGCCCTCCAACACGATACCGATGCGCCCGAGCGGGGCGGCTGGATCCAGCCACACGCGGTCGAATGGCCCGGCCGCCCCGGCCCAGGGCGAACTCGTTCCTTGCCCGGTCGCCCGGCACCAGACCAGCGCCGCCGCGCAGATGCACGCCGCCGCCACATGGTCGGGCGTGTGAAATGCCGCAGCCAGGCGGTCCACCAGCCCGGTGTCGACGCGCCCGCCGACCACGTTCGGGTCGGATAGCAGCATCCTCACAAAGGGCAGGTTCGTAGTCAGCCCCAGCGTGCGGGTACGGTCGATGCCGCAGCGCAATCGCTCGATCGCCTCGGTCCGGGTCGGCGCGTGCGCCACCAATTTGGCCACCATCGGGTCGTAGAACGGTGGCACATCGCCTGCGGTGTCAAACGTCGAGTCCACCCGTAGATCGGCAGGCCAGCGCACCGCGATCGCGCGCCCCGGCGCCGGCTGGAAACCACGATCCGAATCCTCGGCATAGACGCGGCACTCCATGGCGTGGCCGTTCGCCTGCACCGCGAATTGCGCCAGCGGTAGCGCCTCCCCAGCGGCCACGCGAAACTGCCATTCCACCAGGTCCAGTCCGGTGATCGCTTCTGTCACCGGGTGCTCGACCTGTAGGCGTGGATTCATCTCCAGGAAGTGAAACGTACCGTCAGCGCCCAGGATGAACTCGAACGTGCCGGCGCCGACATAGCCGATCGCCTGCGCACCCCGCACGGCAGCCTGTAGCAGCGCGTTGCGCGTGGCGGAGAACAAATGCGGTGCCGGCGCTTCCTCGACGATCTTCTGGTGGCGCCGCTGCAGCGAGCATTCGCGCTCGAACAGATGCACCACGTTGCCGTGGCGATCGCCAAACACCTGCACCTCGATGTGGCGAGGCTGTTGGATGTAGCGCTCGACCAGCAATCGGCCGTCGCCGAATGCCGCGCGTGCCACGCGGATGGCCGCTTCCGCCGCGATGGCCAAGCCGTCCGGATGCTCGACCACATGCATCCCCTTGCCGCCGCCGCCAGCAACGGGCTTCAGAATCAGCGGATAGCCGGAAGCCTCGGCCAGTCGTGCTAGGCGGCCCAGGTCGTCGACGGCTTCCGTGCTGCCGGGCACTACGGGGACGCCTGCAGCTTGCATCAGACGCTTGGCAGTCACCTTGTCGCCCATTGCGGTGATCGTGTTGGCGTCGGGTCCGATGAAGATCAGCCCGGCCCGGGTCACCAGGCGCGCGAAGTCCGGGTTTTCCGAGAGGAAGCCGTAGCCAGGATGCACGGCGTCGCACCGCGTCTGCAATGCCGCCTCGACCAACGCGTCCGCTCGCAGGTAGCTGGCGATGGCCGGGCCTGGGCCGATTGCGACGGTCGCCGCCGCGCCGCGCAGATGGTCGGCGGTGCGGTCGGCGTCCGAATACACGGCGACCCATTCGATCCCCAGGCGGTCGCAGGTGCGCGCGATACGGCGTGCGATTTCGCCCCGGTTGGCAATCAGGACACGGCGGAGCATGCGCTACATTCGGAACACGCCGAAGCGTGTCTCCTCTTTCGGGCCGGCGGCGGCCAGTGCTAGGCCGAGCGCCAGCCAGGCGCGGGTGTCCACCGGGTCAACCACGGCATCAACCCACATGCGCGCCGCAGCATAGAGCGGTCGGCCGCGCAGACGGTAGCTGTCAAGGATCGGCGCCTTGAACGCATCCTCCTCTCCAGGGCCGAATGCCAAGCCGCGCTTGGCCATCTGCTCAGCGCGCACCAGCGCCAGCACGGTCGCTGCCTGCTCGCCGCCCATGACCGAGGTGTTCGCGTTGGGCCACATCGCCATCAGTCGTGGCCCGAATGCCCGGCCACACATGGCGAAATTGCCGGCACCGTAGCTGCCGCCGATCAGCACGCTGAATTTTGGTACCCGGGCGCAGGACACTGCGGCCACCATCTTGGCGCCATCGCGAGCGATGCCGCCGGCCTCGTATTCCGGGCCAACCATGAAGCCGCTGATGTTGTGTAAGAACAGCAACGGAATGCCCTGCTGGCTGCATAATTCAATGAAGTTTGCCGCCTTGCGAGCGCTTTCGGCGAATAGCACGCCGTCATTGATCAGCACGCCAACCGGCCAGCCGCCGATGCGGCCGGTGCCGCAAATCAGGGTCGTGCCGTGCCGCGCGCGGTATTCCATCAGTTCGCTGCCGTCGAGCAGCCGGGCCAAAATTTCCCGCGCCGGGATCGGCTGGCGCGGATTGTTGCCGAGCAAGCCTGGTAGTTCACTCGGATCGTACAAAGGCGGCGCCGGGGGCAGCGGCGGGACCGGCATCGGCGCAGGGCAGCGGCGGGCCACGATGTCCCGCACCAAAGCCAGCGCGTGCGCGTCGGACGCGGCGTGGTGGTCGGCGACCGCGCTCTGCCGCGTATGCACGTCCGCGCCGCCCAGCGTCTGGGCGTCCACAACGACGCCGGTGGCTGCCCGGACCAGATGTGGGCCGCCCAGGAAGATCGTGCCCGTGCCCCCGACGATCACCGTCTCGTCGCTCATCGCCGGAATGTACGCGCCTCCCGCGGTGCATGATCCCATTACCGCCGAGATTTGCGGCAACCCGGCGGCCGACATCTCGGCGATATTGCGGAAAATGCGGCCAAAATGGTTTTCGTCCGGAAATATCTCCTCCTGCATGGGCAAATAGGCGCCGCCGGAATCAACCAGGTAGATGCAAGGCAGGCCATTCTCTCGCGCCACCTGCTGCGCGCGGATATGCTTGCGGATCGTCAACGGATAATAGGTACCTCCTTTCACCGTGGCGTCGTTGGCGACGATAGCGCAGGCGCGCCCAGCCACCATCCCGATTCCCACCACGATGCCGGCGGACGGAACCTCCTCTGGATAAACCTCGTGCGCGGCGAACTGCCCGATCTCCAAGAACGGAGTCCCCGGATCGAGCAAGCCCGTGACACGCTGCCGCGCGGTCATCTTGCCGCGGGCGGCGTGCCTGGCCTGGGCCTCCTCACCGCCGCCAGCGACGCAGGTGGCGCGGGCAGCGGCGACCTCCTCGCGCAGGCTCTGATACGCGACGAGGTTGTCCTGGAATGTTGCGCCGGCGGTGTCGATCCTGGGCCGGAGTGTGCTCATCAGGAGGCCCTAACCCTCGTCGGGATGGTTGCCCTCAACGATGGCTAGGCGCAGCATCGCACTACCCAACGCTTTGCCCGTCTGGTCCAGACGCAAGGTGCAGGTAGCGCCACCGCCGAGCGCGCCCTCCATGATCACGTTCAACGCTTCCAAATTGTCCAGCCGGTGGACCCGGACCGCGCCGCGGACGTGGTCGCCATAAAGCGCCTTTACCGTTTCCGGGGTCACGCTGCGGATCAGCGCCGGATAGTCGGTCGGGGTGCGGGCGATGACGCCGACGGTGCAGACGTCGCCCTTGTCGCCGGAGCGGACATAGGCGATTTCGCGAAGGATGCGCGGCATCAGACCTCCAGCATGTGAACGTTTTGGCGCACGAAGCCCTTGGGGATCAGGGTCGGCCAGAGGGCAATGACCGGGCGCGGCTTCAGCGGGGCCCCGAACGACGTGCCGCCCGGTCCCATGATCCAGAGATTGGCGCAGGCGCGGCGGACTTTCTCGGCCTCCTCCCGCGTGGGCGTACGGACGGCCACGCGCAGCCCGACCTCGTTCGGTTCGTGAAGCGGTTCCGGGGCAGCCGGCCCATGCAGCATGTTGACGCCGATCAGGTCAAAATGGATGTCGTCGGCCACTAGGTCCAGCCGTTGGAAGCGCTCCAGCAGCGTCTCGCTCGCCTTGCGGGCGCGGCCGACCGGATCCGGCCAGGGGAAGAACAGCATCCCCTCGCCGATCCAGCCATCGGTGTAGCCCACCACCATCTTCCAGTCCGGTGTCTGCGGCCGCCCGGTCATGCCGGTCAGGCGCACGCGGTCCTTGCCTTCATCCTGCAGCTTGAGCGTGGTAAAGTCGGCCACGCCGTCCGGCATGCGGTAATCGGTCGGGTCACCGATCTCGTACAACAGGTGTTCCTTGACGGTGAAGGCATCGACCCGGCCGCCCGTTCCGGGCAGCTTGGTTACCACTGCGGTTGCGTCGCGGGCAAACTCGACGATGGGGAAGCCAACCTCGCCCATGCGTGGCATGTCCGCCCAGCGGGACGACATGCCGCCGGTGCAGCCGGACGCGCATTCCACCAAGTGGCCCATGATGATGGCGGCGCCGATACGGTCGGCATGCGCCGCATCATGCGTCCAGCCGAACTCGTGCGCCAACGCGCCGACATAGGGCGCGCTGTCCGATATCCGCCCGGCGATGACGATGTCCGCCCCCTGCCCCAGCGCCTGCGTGATCGCGGAACTGTCGGTGTAAACGTTGGCGGACACCACGCGGTCGCGAATGGCGCGAAAGCCATCCTCGCCGGTGTCGAAATTAACCATTTTGTAGCCTTTATCGAGCAATTCGTCCAGCCGGTCGACCATCCCGTCACCCTCGACAGCGGCCACGCGTAGCCCGTGGAGCCCAGCGGCGCGCGCCGCCTCGACCACACGCACGGCTGCGGCGCGGGGATTGACGCCGCCGCCATTGGTGATCATTCGGGTGCCGCGCTCGCGCGCCATGCACATCATGGCGATCAGCGATTCCACCGCGTCCGGCACGTAGCCGCCGGCCGGATCCTTGCGGCGCTGGCGCTCTAGCAGCGCCATGGTCAACTCCGCCAGGTAGTCGAAGCACAGATAGTCGAGCCTGCCGTGCTCCAGCAGTTCCATGGCCGGATCCGCCGCGTCGCCCCAGAACCCGGAACCGGCACCCAACCTTACGACATCCTTCATTGGTCGGCTCCTTTGCTCATACGTTCGGCAGCACGAAGGCGCCCTTGTTCAGCCACTCACCGCCGTCGATGGTCAGCACCTCGCCGGTGATGTAGTCGGCCACCGGCGAGCACAGGTACAACCCGGCTTCCACCGTCTCGTCGATGGTGCCGAAACGCCCAGCCGGAATGCGGGCCAGCAGGCGCTCCCGCCCTTCCGGGGTCGGCCACAATACCTCCCGCGACTGTTCGGTGTCCACGAAGCCGGGGCAGAGGGCGTTGACCTGGATGCGGTAACAGGCCCACTCGACCGCAAGCGTCTTGGTCATCGCGATCACCCCCGCCTTAGCCGACGCCGAATGCACGGTGCCGGGTCCGCCGACCCAGGCGTAGCTGGCTACCACGCTGAGGATCTTCCCACCCTCGCCGCCCTGCATCATCGCCCGCCCGGCCGCGGAGGCGCAGTGGAACGCGCCATCCAGCACGATACCGGTCACCGCCTTCCATCCGTTGGGCGACATGTTTTCGGCCCGGGATATGAAGTTCCCGGCGGCGTTGTTGATCAGGATGTCTAGCCGCCCGGTGCTGTCTACGATCTGCGCGACCGCGTCGTTGACCAGGTTGGCCTGGCGGATGTCGACCGGGTGGACGGACGCCGCGCCGCCCGCCGCCCGCACTTCGCCGGCCACTGATTCCAACCGGTCAGCGCGACGCGCGACAAGGGCGACATGCGCACCCTCGGCCGCGAAGCGCAGCGCAAAGCCGCGGCCCAGCCCGGTTCCGCCCCCAGTGATGAGCACTGTCTTGCCAGAGATCGAGCCGAACTTGACCATGTCCTGTCTTATCCTCCCGCTTTCATCCGGACCTTTCTGCATCCGGTGCAGCCTGTCAAGAGACTGGAAAAATGGTCCGCGATGCGGAATTTGTATTGCACGATCGAGTGTCGTCATGCCAGCTTCACCAAACGCCCGGCCTCGGGTGAACCAGGAGAGCGAACACCATGACTGCATCCGACTCCGTCCTGCTCAACATCGCGGACGGCATCGCGACGATCACGCTGAACCGGCCGGAGCAGCGCAACGCGTTGTCAATCGCGGCCGGCAACCGGCTGTTCGCGCTTTGGAGCGAGATGGATGCCGACGAGGCCGTCCGCGTCATCATCCTGACCTCGGCCGATTGCGGCACGTTTTGCGCCGGCATGGATTTGAAGGAAGCCGCCGATGTCGCCGCAGCAGGCCGCGGCGACATCCTGTCGCTCTACAAAGACCCATTCTATGAACGCATGCGCAGTGTAGCCAAGCCGATCATCGCTGCGATGACCGGGCATTTCGCGGCGGGCGGCATGGTGCTGGCGCTGAACGCCGACCTCCGCGTGGCGCTGGCCGGCACGCGTGGCGGGATCACCGAGGTGAAGATCGGCCGCGGCTCGCCCTGGGCGGTGCCGCTAGTTTGGATGCTGCCGCAGGCGGTCTTGATGGAGATGATCCTGACCGGGGAGATGAGCCCGGTCGAGCGCCTGCACGCGCTGGGCTTCATCAACCGCGTCGAACCGACGCCCGACGCCGTTCGCGCCCGCGCCCGCAGCATCGCCGAGCGCATCAGGGATAACGCGCCGCTGTCGGTGCAGGCGGGCAAGCGTAGCCTGCTGGACGCGATGTCGCTAGGTTGTGATGCTGGATTCAAATCGGCTAAAAAATTGTATGAACCCGTCTACGCCAGCAACGACGCCAAAGAGGGTCCGCGCGCCTTTGCTGAGAAGCGCCCACCCGTCTGGCAGGGCAGATGAACGGCGCTATTATCCGGCTACGCAGGCCGTATCCGCCGTGCTAAGCGGAGATTCCCAACTTGGCCAACGGGACGACCATGCGCTCACGGTTGAGGTCTTTCACGGCTGTGTGGATGGCTTGGTCGAGTGCGGCGGTGTCGGTGAAGGTCTGATGGGCGAGGTGATGCGCCTTGAGGTCGTGCCAGACGACCTTGATGTCATTGAGTTCGGGTGCGTATTTGGGCAACCACTCGACTGTGAGCCAGTGTGCGCGGGCGGCAAGGGCTGCGCGCGAGAGATTGCTCGCGTGGATCGATCCATTGTCCTCGACCAGCACGACCTACTTGGCCGGGTGCCCGGCCTTGGGGCCATGGAGTTGGTCGAGTTGCTGGAGGTGCGCCACGAAATCGCTGCTGCGCTTGGTCGGGCTGGTGTGGACGACGAGTTCGCGCGTGACGTGATCGAGCGAACCCAGCATTGCTATCTTCTTGGCTTTTCCCGGCGCCGGCACGCGCAGGTCCGCGCCGGACTTGGCTCACGCTCTGGCGAGATAAGGATGTGTCAACGCCTCGCCCTCGTCGTGGTAGAGAAGAACGATGTCGCCAGCTTAAGACTGACGCAGGTGCAGGTGCAGGCGCAAGCCGATCCGATCGTCTTCACTGGCCGTCTGCCGCCCCTTCAGCGTGTGCCGGGGGCGCCGCCAACGGAACTTTTTTTTCGCAACGCGTTGGATAGTTGCGACCGGCTGATGCGGACACCCTCGCGCGCCTCGATTTCGGCGCGCAGCCGGGCAATCGTCCAGTCGCGCCTATCGGCCACGGGCTCTTCGAGCAAGGGCGTGACCACGCGCAGCGCCGTCGTACTCTTCACCGGCGGCGGCCCGGGTGCGATGCTCGCCTGCAACGAATCGACGCCGCCCCTGCCAAAATCGCTGCGCCACAGCCGAACTGTGTCCTCCCGCACGCCAAATGCCTCGGCAATCCGCGGACTGGTCCAGCCCGCCAGCGTCAGCAGAACCGCGCACGCCCGACCCGCCTCCCCGCGATCACCCATCCCGCAAGAACCACTAGGGCAATACGCTGCCCGTCGCTCGCCGTAACCGGAGACTTGCCACCCATGCTGTAGCCACCCGAATCGGTGCGGATAGCGAATCCCAAAACCAGACCGTTGGTCAACTCGACGGAATCTTCTTAGGGTGTGAGGCGAAATAAGTGCTCCATTTTGCACGACAGCCATTCGAAACACGCCACGGCGGGCAAAGACCCGCCATCCACGACTTCCTCACTGCCTACTGCGAAGTCTTGGATGGTGCGTCTTCGCACATTATAACGCGGGAGGTCCAGTGCGTCCCTCGACTGTTTTGTTTAATTCGCCTCGGGCCCTTGGCGGCTCTCGTCAGAGATTTTGCGATGATGTTTCTGGCTCGTTTGTGGCTCTACGAGGAGGAGGAGGACGGTGCGGAATATGAATATCCGCAATATCAACCATGTGAGGCACTAGTCAGGCGCATGCCACCGCCAATACTGCTGGCTTTCCCGCCATGAAAGCAGAATCTCAGATCGTTTCGTTACGACGAGGATTGGACATCCTGCGCTGCTTCCGCGAAGGCGATAGCGCGTTGTCGGTCATCGAGATCGCCAAGCGTGCCAGCCTAGCCAAGCCGACCGCACGCCGGCTAATGGCCACCTTGGCCCACGTCGGCTGCCTGGAACGGCGACCGGAGGACGGCCGGTATCAATTGCGGCCATGGGCATTGACTATCGGCCGGCGCGTGCTCGAGGGATTGCCGTTGCGGGAAATTGCCCGGCCCGCGTTGCAGCGTATCGCCAAGGTGCATCGCGCCGCCGTGGCGCTGGGCGCCCCGCACCAACTCAGCATGATCTGCCTGGATTATTGCGTCGATCCGGCGGCCGGCACGCCGCTGCTGTCCGTCGGTTCCGTCCTGCCTATGGCGCAAACCGCACTGGGCAACGCCTATCTTTGGGCGTTGCCGCCAGAGCGCCGGGACGTAATGCTGAACTGGCTACGCCAGGCGGGAAACCAGGCGGCGCCTGATCCTGTCACTCTCGGCCGGGCTTTTGCAGAGCTGGATGAGCATGGCGTGTGCTCGTCCAATAGCGGCTGGCGGCGCGGCATCTTTGCATCGGCCGCGCCTTTGGTGTTTGCCGACGGTACGGTTCTGGCGCTGAATTGTGCGGCTGCCCAACTTGGCTTGAAAGAGCGACGCTTCCGCGACGAATGCGGGCCGGATCTGCTGGCCGCAGTTGCGGAGATTCGTAACGCGGTGGGTGCGGTCGATGCGGATTGGTTGGGCATGGGTGTGTCGTGACGGAAATCCCTGCCGGCCGCGACCGCAACCTAGTCGCTGCCCTCAGTCGCGGGATTGCGGTGCTGGACGCCTACCGGGACGGGGATTTGTGGCTCGGCAATGCCGAACTGGCGGCGCGGTCCGGATTGCCCCGCCCCACCGTGTCCCGCATTGCGCGGGTTTTGGCGCAGTTGGGCTACCTCGCTTACTCCAGCCGGCTGCGGCAGTACCGGCTGGGCGTTGGGACGCTCGCGCTCGGCTTCGCCGTGCTCGCGGACGGCGACGTGCGCCGGGTGGCGCGGCCTCACATGCAGGCGTTGGCGAACCAAGCCAATGCGCTGGTCGCGCTGGGCGCCCGCGACGGGACCAAGATTGTACACATCGAGACCTGCCACAGCGCTACCAGCCTGGTATCGTTGCGGCTGGAGGTCGGCACGCACGCCCGGCTGGCCGAAACCGCGTTCGGCCGCGCCCTGCTGACCGTGCTGCCGGAAGATGAGCGCGACAAGCTGCTGGAGCATTTAGGCCATCTCTACGGTGTGCGTTGGCCCTCTTTGCGCGACGCTGTGGATTCGGCGTTCGCCGAAGTGGCCCGGCATGGCTTCTGCACGATCCTTGGCCGCTGGCAGCCGGACATCAACGCCGTCGGCGTGCCGTTGCGCTGCCCGGACGGCACGAAATTGGCGCTAGGGCTGGCCGGTTTCGCTGGACAGATGACCCGCAAGCGCCTGCAGGACGTGATCGGCCCGCGCCTCGTCGAGGTCGCGCGGACGATCGAGGCCGAGTTGGCGCGGACCAGCCGATGACCGCCAAGTCAGCCGCGTGCGGTCGCCAAATTGAGCCGCAAGAATACCAACCCCCGCCTCCGCGCCAGGGCAGCGGCGGGCGCGTGGAAGGGCGAGTAGAGCCGTCTCGGGCAAAGCCGTGCCCGGCCGCCCGGGTAGATCTCCACTGCGGCATGGACACACCCGGCCAGCGCCTGCACGACGCCCGCCACAGTGGCGGCGGGGATCCATGGATCGTCCTCGCGGAAATACAGCAGCAACGGCACAAGTGCTGCCGGCAATTCGGGGAAT
Organism: Pseudomonadota bacterium; assembly: GCA_021791235.1. The sequence continues at coordinate 1,132 of JAJYXA010000542.1, read as the reverse complement.
TGCGCGTCCAGCCGCACCGGGTAATACGCTTCCGCCGCCTGCACCTGGCCGCGCAGTGCAGCCAGCACCGCAAGCCGCCCGCCCAGACAGAAACCCACGGCGCCGACACGCGCATCGGCGCCCAACTGCGCCCGCAGCCGCGTTGCGCAATGCCCAGCATCGTCGTTCGCTGCATCCAAATTCAGCGCGTGGTCCAATGCCATCGTCCGCTCGCCCTCGCGGTAGCGGAGATGCACGCCCGGCTGCTGCCGCCAATACGGATCAGGGGCCAGCACGTCGAACCCGGCCTGGGCACACCCCGCGGCAGTCTGACGCACCCAATCGTTCACGTTGAACACTTCCGGCACGGCGCGCTATTCGGCCTGGGCGCCTATACCTCAGCCATTCTAAGCCGCGACTACGGCTTCTCGTTTCCGGCCGCATTCGTGTGCGCCGATGCGCTGACCGCCGGCGGCCTGAACGCGCTGAGCTTTCGCGTCGGCGTCTTTATCCTGAGCGCGCTGATCGCCGGCCTAACCGGCAATCTCTACGCCCACTACCAAGGCTATATCTCGCCCGATTCGCTCGGCTTCTGGACGGGGGCCAACGCGCTTATTATGAACGTGTTAGTCGGCGTCGGCGCGGTCTTGCTCATCCTCCTGCCAGAACTACTGCGTGACCTGCAGCAGTACCAGCGCCTGATCTATGACCTGACGTTGATTGTGCTGTTGCTGTTCATGCCACAGGGGCTGGCCGGTTTAGTGCGCGCCTACACCGCCCGCCTGCGGGCCAAGGAGGCGACGCGATGAGATACCGTCACGCTCAGCAAGCGTTTTTTTTGGGCGCGGCGCGATCAAGTCTTGGCCGGTTTGACGATCGGAACGAAGGGCCGTCGGTTTTTGGCAACGCTGTAGATGGCGTGCAGCAGTTTGCGCATGGCGGCGATGAGGGCGAGCTTGGGGGGCTTTCCTGCGGCGACGAGCCGGTCGTAGAAGGCCTTCAGCCAGAGGTTGCGGCGAACGGCGCCGAGCACGGGCATCCAGAGCGCCATGCGCAGCCGGGCGTTGCCGACAGGGCCGAGGCCGCGCGGCAGGCCGACCAAGTGCTGGAGCTGATCGGTAAGGGCGCGCTGGCCTACGGGCTGGAGAAGATC
>JAJYXA010000291.1 GCA_021791235.1 Pseudomonadota bacterium | reverse complement strand
TGTGGTTCAACGGTTTTTTCTAAGATGATGCTCGATCACCGCCTCATCCTGCTCGCCACGCCACGCCAGATCGGCGTGCTCGACTGGCGTCCGGGACGCATGCACTGGCTGGGCGAGTTTGCCGCCACCGAAGCGGGGCTGACTGCATTTCGCGCGGTGGTGGCCAGGCATGCGCAGCTGCCGGTGCTGCTGGTGGCCGACACGGTGGACGAGGATTACCGCAGCGAGATCCTGCCGCACGTCCAGGGGCACGCGCGCAACGAGCTGCTGGCGCGCAAACTCAAGCAGGTATTCCGCAATGCGCGCTTTACCGGGGCATGGCGGCAGACACGCGAAACAACGGGCCGCCGCGACGACCGCTATCTGCTCGCGGCCCTGACCGACGCCGACTGGCTGACGCCCTGGCTCAGCGTGCTGCACCGCGAACGCGTGCTGCTTTGCGGCATCACGCCGCTGGCGCTGGCGTGCCAGCATCTGCTGGCCAGGCTGCGGCCGCAGGAGCCGCACACGCTGCTCGCGTACCGCCTCGACAGTCGCCTGCGGCTGTCCTATTACCACGACGGCCTGTTGCGCTTTTCGCGCCTGATCGGCAGCGACACGCCCACCCAGCTTCCGGGCAATGCGGCCGACGAAATCGCCAAGACCCAGCTCTATCTCACCGGCCAGCGCATTCTGCCGCGCGAGGCGCGCCTGCAAGTCCTGCTGCTCGATCCCAGCGGACAGCTCGACAGCGCGCAGGCGCAGCTCAATGCCGACCCCGCGTTCAGCACGCGACTCGTCGACATGCAGAGCCTCGGGCGGGCGCTGCGCATTCCGGACAGCTTCCTGGCGGCCACCCCGGCAATCGCGCCGTTGGCCGCCATTGCCGGGGAACCCGTGCAACTGAATCTGGCGCCCCCCGAACTGCTGCAACGCCATACCGAATTCCGCTGGCGCCGCGGCCTGCACGCAGTCGCCGGCACCATTGCGCTGGTCGGGCTGGGCATCACGGCGGCTTACTGGTTGCATGCGCAGGACCTGAACGACCAGACCCGCCAGATGGCCCAGCAACAGCAGCAACTCGACGCCCGCTATCAGGCCATCGCGCGGACGTTTCCCGTGCAGGCCGCCACGCCCGAACAGCTGGCGCAAACGGTTTCGCTTTCCCGCCATCTGGCCGGCCGGCCCAACGTCACGGCGCTGCTTGGCGCCGTCAGCCAGGCCTTGGACGCCACCCCCGGGATCGTGCTGGAAAACTTCGTCTGGACGGATGACACGCTGAGGCCCGCGGGCAGCGTGACGATCACGCTGGACGCCGCCCTGATCCCGTTCGACGGCAATTTCCGCGCGGCCATGCAGCGCATCGAACACTTCATGCAAACCCTGCGGGCCGTGCCTTCGCTGCACGACGTGCGCCTGCGCACCAGCCCGGTGAATGCCGACTCCAGCAGCACCCTGACAGGCAAAACGCTGAATGGCAATTCGCCCGCAGACCCGGTTGCCCGCTTCAGTGTCGAACTGGGCTATCGCGAGGCCACGCCGTGACGCGCTCCCCTTTCGCCGTCCTCAAGCTGTCGCTGATCCTGGTACTGGCCGCGCTGCTGCTTGCCGGCATCGGCGTGATGTGGAGCCGGCAGCAGGCGCTCGACGCCCAGGCCGCCCGGCTGCAACAGCAAGCCGCGCTCAATGCGGCCCTGCAGCAGCTTGATCGCAGCCGCCAGCAGCAGCGTCTCATCGACACCCACCTGGCCGAATACCAGGCGCTCGCCGGGCGCGGCTTTGTCGGCGCCGAGGACCGGCTGGCCTGGATCGAAGCCGTGCAACTGGCCAACCGCGAGGTCGGGCTGGCGGGGCTGGAATACCGGCTGACCCCGCGCGCCGCGACCGATCCCGCGCTCGCACAGGGTCTGCCGCTGGGCCAGACGGCCATGTTCCTGACCCTGCCGCTGCTGGTGGAAACCGATCTGCCGCGCTTTCTGGCCGCGCTCAAAGCCCGCGCCCCCGGAATATTCCGCGTTCACGGCTGCCGCCTGTCGCGCCTGGGCAGTGCCTCGTTTGAAGCGGTCAACCAGCCGCGCCTGCAGGCTGAATGTGAACTGTTGTGGTTTACCGTGGCGCCTGCGACAGGGAGTGTCCAATGAAAACCTATTCACCACAGAGACACAGAGATATGTCCCGCAGGGACGGTATCCCTTGGGGCACGGAGAAGAGCCAACCAGCGTGGAGCTGGGTTGTTCGTGCTTGTTCGGTCCTGTTTTTCTCCGTGCCTCTGTGTTTCTGTGGTTCAGGGTTTGCAGCGCCATCCACACCCGACTTGCCCGGCCGCCTGTTTTACACGCCGGCCCAGCGCGACCAACTGGAAAGCGCGCGCACCCACAACGTCACGCAGCTCGCCGGCCAGAACAAACGCAGTTCGCCCGATGGCGCGCCGGCGCCCCTGCGGTTTGACGGCCTGGTGATCCGCTCCGACGGCAAAACCACACGATGGGTCGACGGCAAGCCGCAGCTCGACGGATCCGGCGTAGCGGGCCTGAAACCGGGCCAGATCCGCGCCGACGGCAAGGTGTACGAACCCTATCAGGTGCTGCGCCCCCGCCCCGCCGCCCCGGCCGAACCCGCTG
>JAJYXA010000522.1 GCA_021791235.1 Pseudomonadota bacterium | reverse complement strand
GCCCACCGCGGTGACGCTGTTCATCGGTACCGCGCCGAAGCTGGCGGCCTTCGCCATGGCGATGCGCCTCCTGGTGTATGGCCTGTTCGAGCTGGCCGACCAGTGGCAGGCGATGCTGATGATCATGGCGGTGCTGTCGATCGCGCTGGGCAACCTCGCCGCGATCGCCCAGACCAATCTCAAGCGCATGCTGGCCTACTCCACCATCTCGCACATGGGCTACATGCTGCTCGGCCTGATCAGCGGTGTGGCCGCCGGCGACCGGCACTTCGCCCTGAACGCCTACAGCTCGGCGCTGTACTACACGGTGTCCTACGTGCTGATGAGCCTGGGCACCTTCGGCATGATCCTGCTCTTGTCGCGTCCCGGCTTCGAGGCCGAGAACCTCGACGACTTCAAGGGCCTGAACCAGCGCAGCCCGTGGTTCGCGGCGATGATGGCCATGCTGATGTTCTCGATGGCCGGCGTGCCCTTCTTCATCGGCTTCTTCGCCAAGTTCTCGGTGCTGCTGGCGGTGGTCGATACCGGCCACGTCTGGCTCGCCGTGCTCGCGGTGTTCTTCTCGCTGATCGGCGCCTTCTACTACCTGCGGGTGGTCAAGCTGATGTACTTCGACCCGCCCACCGACAATGCGCCGATCGCCGCCAGCTTCGACATGCGCCTGGTGCTCTCGGCCAACGGTCTGGCGGTGGCGCTGTTCGGCCTGTTTCCGCAGGTGCTCATGAGCCTGTGCAGCTTCACGCTGCTCCGCTCGCTGTAGCTCGAGACTGCTGCGCGCTCCGTGAGCGACGACGAACATCTCGTTGAGACCCGGATTTCCAGCGAGGAGGTGTTCTCGGGGCGCCTGCTCACGGTCTTGCGCGACCGCGTCCGCCTGCCCGACGGGCGCGAAGCGGAACGCGAGCACATCGCGCATCCCGGCGCGGTGGCGGTGATCGCGGTGCTGGACAACGGCCGCCTGCTGTTCGAGCGCCAGTACCGCTATCCGCTGCACCAGGTTTTCCTCGAACTGCCCGCGGGCAAGATCGACCCGGGCGAACCGGCGCTCGACACCGCCCGGCGCGAGCTGCGCGAGGAGACCGGCTACAAGGCGAGGAGCTGGCGCCAGCTGGCCCTCATTCATCCGTGCATCGGCTACGCCAACGAGAAAATCGAGCTGTTCCTGGCCCACGGCCTCAGTTACGTCGGCCACGAGCGCGATCACGAGGAATTCCTCGAGGTCGTCGAACTCAGCCTGGCCGACGCCCTGGCGGCCGTACGCGACGGCGAGATCACCGACGGCAAGACCATCGCGGGCCTGTTCTGGGCGGAGAAAATCTTTTCCGGGACTTGGGAAATTCCGGCATAAAATGAGATCGAGCGTCCCGCAAGCGAACGGGCTGCGGAGACGGCACCATAACCACCAAGGAGATAGGGACATGCGCGCTGCCGACAGCGCCCAGCGTGTGCCTTTGGCGCATAGCGCGCAGGGCGATCAGGATGCGGACGGCAGCTACAAGCTGCAGGCCCTGCACATCCTCTCCGAGGTCACCGCCAACCTGGCCGGCGACAGCGACATCGAGGCGCTGCTCGGCCGCTTCCTGAGCACCATGATCCGCCTGGCCGGCGCCCAGGGCGGCGCCGTGCGCCTGCTCACCAGCGACGGCGCGCATCTGCGCCTGGTCGGCTCGCTCGGCCTGCCCGCCGATTTCGTCGCGCGCGAGCACCTGATGCCCTTGAGCTGCGGCAGCTGCGGCCAGTCGATGCGCGAGAACCGCACCAGCTTCTCGATCGACATGCACGACTGCGCCGCGGTCACCGGTCTGCCCTTCTTCGACGGCAAGTGCCAGGCGATGGTGGTGGTGCCGCTGCGCTACCGCGGCAAGCTGCTCGGGGCCTACAACCTGTTCCTGGCCGAGCGCTTCGAACTGCCCGAGGAGGTGGCGCTGCTGTTCCGCTCGATCGGCGAACACCTGGGGATGGCGCTGGAGAACGTCCGTCTGACGCGCGAGAACCTGCGCATCACCCTGATGACCGAGCGCCAGATGATGGCCAACGAGGTGCACGATTCGCTGGCGCAGTCTCTCGCCTACATGAAGATGCGCATGGCGCTGCTCCAGGACGCGCTCGGCGACGGGCAGACCGAGCGCGCCGACAAGTACGCCGGCGACGTGAGCCAGGCGCTCGACGACGCCTACACCGGCCTGCGCCAGCTGATCACCCAGTACCGCAACCGGATGGACCCCTTGGGCCTGCTCCATGCGCTGGCGGAGATGTCTGCCGCCTTTCAGGAGCGCACCGGCATCGCGCTCGACTACGACAACCGGATCATGGACCTCAATCTCAGCGTCGACCAGGAGGCCCAGGTCTTCTACATCATCCAGGAGGCGCTGGCCAACGTCGTGCGCCATTCCGGCGCCAGCCGGGCGGGCCTGCTGCTGGAGCAGATCAATGACCACTACCAGGTGACGGTCGAGGACAACGGCAAGGGCGGGCAGGGCTTCTTCGTGGTGGCCAATCCGATCGGCAGCTTCGACGAGCACCCGCGCCTGCGCGATCACTTCGGCCTGGCCATCATGCGCGAACGGGCGCAGCGGCTGGGCGGCCGCATCGACGTCGCCAACCTGCCCGCCGGCGGCGTGCGCATGCGCCTGTCCTTCCCGGCGCCGGCGAGCGGAAAGCGCCAATGAGCGAGCAGACTGCGGACGAGCGCCTGCGCGTGCTCCTGGTCGATGACCATACGCTGTTCAGGAAGGGACTGGCCGAACTGCTCGAGCAGCGCGGCGCGATCCGCGTCGCCGGGATGACCGGCAACGCCGACGAGGCGCTGCAACTGCTGCACGACGAAGCGCCCGACGTGGTGATCATCGACCTCAACATGCCGCCCCTGGGCGGAATATCCCTGCTGACCCGCATCCGTGCCGACGAATGGTGCGGGCCGGTGCTGATCCTCACCGTCAGCGACGCCGAGGAGGATCTCGCCAGCGCGCTGCGCGGCGGCGCCCAGGGCTATCTGCTGAAGGACATGGAGCCCGACGACGTGGTCGACGCCGTGCAGCGCGCGGTGCGCGGCGAGACCGTGGTGGCGCCGGCGATGACCTTGAAGCTGGTGCATCTGCTGCAAGGCGGCGGACCGGGCGACGCCAGGGAGTCGGCGCTAAAGCAGCTCACCGCGCGCGAACGCGAGATTCTCGACTACCTGTCGCGGGGGCTGACCAACAAGGCCATCGGCCGGGCGCTCGACATCAGCCACGACACCGTCAAGCTGCACGTGCGCCACATCCTCTCCAAGCTCAACCTGAGCTCGCGCGTCGAAGCGGCGGTGTTCGCCGTCGAGCAGAAGAGCGGCGCGGCGGGGCGGCGCGTGCAGTAGACGTACCATCACAGGGTGATCGAATTTACCCTAGTAGTGAATCATAGAAGAATCGATGGATGCAACGATGGGCGGCAAATGTAGGTCGGCCTTCAGGCCGACAGTCGGGTAAAGCCCGACCTACCCATAAGCAGCGGCATGACTGTTTACTAGAGATTTCAAGCCAGGTTATGAGGCAGTAACTGATGGAGCAAGCATGCCAAGAGCTGACGCAGCGAGTGCATTGTCACCTTCGCTGCCAGCAAGTACGTAGCCACGCTCAAGGAGCTTTCGCGTGTAGTATTTGTTGTACATGAAGGCCCAGATTAGCCCTATAAAAAAAGCACCGATGCCGAGCGTAACCAAGCCGATGATTACGGATATGACAAAACCACCGATAAACGTAATAAAGTCGCCGCGAAAAAGCGCGGGGAAAAAACCAAAGAAGAGCGTAGTCCAAGAAAATCCGTAAAAACCATCCTTCATAATGCCGGTTTCTTTGTGCTTCATCGGGATGCGAGTTGCCATGGTTTCCCCCTTTTCGCGAAGTTTATTTTGATAAGGCTGACGGTACCCTTCCCTGAACTGACCTAACTTTCGAGTGGATCAATTGCTCGGCTAAGTTTCCTCCTTCATTCCTGCTTCTCAGGTCAATGACACTCGATCATTGAAAGCTGGTCGGTTCGACAAGAGCGGGCTCACCGAACTCAACCAGATTAGCGTTCGAGTCTTTGAAGTAACCCTCCCAGAATTCCTTGAGTCGATTTAGAGTGACCGGGTCACGGTATCCGTCACGCGCCGTCTTCGTGCCATTTTTTGCCGACGCCAGAGTGCCTGCTCCAAGAACAAACACTTTGGCACCGCCAAAATCACCGATCAGATTGGCCGATTTCGCCTTCTGCAGTTCTGTGGCCGGATCGATCTTCTTAACGACGTGGTGAGCGTAGAAACTCGTTACGCTGGAGTTTTCCAAGCCGTCAGTAACCAGGAACAGAACCTTTTCTTTGGCAGGATCTGCCTTGATAGCCGATGAGACATTCTGCAAGGCGGACATGATATCGGACTGATCGAGCGCCGACGTGGCACCCTGCATGGCGCCAGTGGCTGCTTTGTCCGCGAGGGCTACAGAAAACTGGGCCTGCCCGTTCATGCAGGAATGGAAGTTAGGCAATTGACTCATGGGTACGTTGCCTGATTCGTCCTGCGTCAGTGGTGCCTCGATGATGCCGGTATTCAGGACATTCAGGTACCGGCCTTGAGAGAACGCGGAGAATTCAGCAACAACAAACTTGGTCTGTGGGCCGAGCATACGATTAATGTTGCTGATCACTGATTGCTGCAGAGTCGGATCAATCTGCACAGTCTGGTCGATCAGGACGTAAATCAGCTTGTCCGGAGCGGCCGACTGGAACGTGAAATGGTTTGCCGCGTAGCAGCTCGGAACATCGTTGACCAGTCCGGCGAGCGCGGGCGCGGCGCACGACAACGCCAGCGCGGCGCCGATCAAAGCATGTGGAAGTAAAGTTTTCATGAACTTTCCTGCTCCGTTTAATCGTCACCCAGAAGCGCATCCAGCTCCTGCGCCACAGATCGTTTCTTGCGTTCCTCGTCACGTCTGTTTTTCAGGCTCGCAAGAATCGGAGCCAGCAGTGTTTCCGGATCCTCGACCCCCACCATGCGCAACGCGCTGACAACTTCCTCCTTCTTGCCAACCCGTGATTCCTTGTCGGGTTGGTCGAGAATTTCGCCGCACACAGCCTCGAGCCGCTCCTGTGCAATCAGATGAGAACCGGGCTGAGCTGCCTTGTCACCCTGCCTCGTGGGCGTTTCCGAGGGCGCCGGCATGGTCGGTGCGGTCATCGGTACCTGCGGAGTCTTGAAGCTCTGGCGCGTATTTTCGCGGAGCGCCGCGATGCGCTGGATGCCCTGGTGGAGGATCTCTTGCTCGGCGACGGTGAAGTTGTAATTCTTCAAGGCAACTTCGAGCTGGATATTGTATTTTTCTTCGTTGTCGACAGATGAGGCAATTTCATTCGCGGCGCTCTCGATTTCTTTCTGCCGAGTGTCGCTTTCTTTCTTGGCGTTAATTTTAAGATAATCCGAGAAAGAGCCAAGCGTACCCTGACGATGCTTGCCGTGCCGCTTTTGTCGCAGATCGGTAAACAGGCTGTCAACGCGCTTGATCTTATTTTCCAGATATTTTGCCTTGAAGGTATCGAATGAGGTCTCGCCCATCGTGAAATCATAGGCATCTTGGCCCTGCCCGCTGAACGCGGAGCGGTAGGCAATGACGAAGGCAGTGAATTGCGTTACCAAGTAGATCAGCGCGAGAATGAAGGAAGCCGCAACTCCCTCGTGTTTGTAGTCGCCGCTGAGCGACTTGGCCACGTTTTCCCGGCTTTGCTGCTGAGCCTGTGCGACATCCGGCGGCAGTGACGGCGCGTTGGCAGAGGAGAAAGGATTCCCCCCCCCTCCGGACACCCCGTTCTGTTCGATCGAGACAATCTGTTTCTCCGACGCCCGATTCACGCCCTCTACCCGGATCACGAAGATGCCCACCATGATGGCGAAGATGATCGCGGTGGACAGGCCGGTCACGAAAATGCTCATGATGCCCGGATCCTGCACGCGATTCGCGAAGCGCTGACGGTTTGGGTTCTGCTTGACGGCCCATGCCGCCCGGCTTTTGTCGATGTAATACGCATCTTGGCGTTGATCATCGCCTAGAGAGATACTTCTCGCGTCCCCCTCCGAGCCGCCCGCCTTGCGCTTGAAGCGGACGTACTGCGCCAGCATTGAGCCTGAAAGGTGGGTGAGCATTGCGAGCATGATCGCCACGGCAATGGCCAGGATTCCCGCAGCAAGGTTAGCTTGGGATGGTGTGATTTCGGTGGACATCCACGGCGCGAGCACGTAGCCCGTACCTGCAGACTCGGCAAGGATCAGCACGAACAGACCGACTTTTGCTAAAAAACCCGGAGGATGGATGTCGTTCTGTCCGGTGATGTTCAGGTATTCGTGAGCGCGGTCGAATTGTTTTTTGGAAACGGTGGCGTTCTTCGAGCCCGCGATGATTGCCGCGAAGTCCGAGCAGAGTGTCCTCTCGGCGGCGACGAGTCCGTACTCGTCTTCAATGTCGTCATCGGCTTGGTTTGAGAGTTGCGCAAGTTTTCCGCGGAAGTCACTGCCGAACGCCCAGTAGTTCCGGTATGCGAACATGGCATACCTGAAATTGTCGGCGTGTAACCAATAGAGAAAAACGCCGAAAGCGGTCGCAAAGACCACGAAGATTAGAAATGGAATCGATGAAATGATATGAATGAGGGAGGTCATCGCGATTTTCTCTGTTTTGTGATCATCCACGCGGCGTGAACTGAAGTGACGCGCCGTATTCGCGCCCGGCATCCTGATAGATGACGTAGCCGTGGCTGGAGGCCGTTGCATTGGGAACCGCGAGATCCACGCATTGCGCCCGCTTGCGCAAAAATACGCGATAGAGGGTGAAGCGCGAACCGCGGTAGATGTTGACCGGCGCCTGGAGGTCCTTGGCGGTCAGGCGCCATTGCGTCGTACCCGGACGCTTCGCATAGAACTCCACCGTGGTCGGCGGGACCTGCGCGCCGCCGTCACGCGGCGCATAGGTGTGCAGCAGGGCTACCGCGGAGTCGTTCTGCTGACCCCACCAGGGCTCGCCGTACAGTCCGTGCATGGCGTTGCGAATCGGTAGGGCTTCCCCGCTGGACAAGTTGCGCACCTGGGTCGCGCCGTGCGGGTGGTCCTGCCAGCACGGACCGACGATCACGGGCGCGGTCGCATATGCACTTCGAATGATCGAGAACAAGGAGTGAGTGATCGGTGCGCCGAGGCCAATGTTGTACCCAGCCCCCATCGGTTGCCCATTCAGGCCGAGCACGGATGCGCTTTTCACCACCTGACCTGCTGCAATCTTGGGCGATGCTGCGTGCGCTACGACCGGTGCGATTCGAATCGGGCGCGGGATCTGCGCCATCGCTCTAAGGGTAGATCCCTGTTGCGGCTGACTTGCCGCGCCGCCAATAATCCCGGCGGCAGCGGCTGACGGCTTGGTTGATTCGAAGTCCTCGGGGTTGGCTGCGCGTGCCTGCAGGAACGCTGTCATCGTGTGCAGGTCCGGCGTGTCCACGATTTGCACGCGATTGTTGTCAGCACGGCCCTTGGCAGTTGCGTTGTCGCTGAGAGGTAGAGAGTCTCCCGCGCCCTGATAGAAGATATTGCGAGCCGGGACTCCGCTTTGAGCGAATACGTGCGCCACAGCCTTCGCCCGCTCCTGCGAAAGTCGTGCGAGATCGACGCCCGGCATGTTGTCTCTCTCGTCGGTATGGCCAACGATCAGCACCTGCCGGATTGCCATTTGCTGCCGCTGCTCTGGGCTTGCCTTGGGTCCAAGCGAGGCTTCCAGTGCCTGTGGAGTGTACTGGCGCGCTATTTCGCCAAGATACAGCCGCGCCTGAGGATTGAGCCTTGCCGTGCCGGGTTGGAACTCATCTTGCTTATTGGCCAGTTGAACGTCAAGACCAAGGTCATGCTTTACGTTGGTCTCAGGCGTCGGTTTGACACCCAGCCTCTGTTCAGTGATCGTCGCGCTGGCCAGTTTAAGATCGTTGGCCAAGGCAATCTTGTAAAGCGCGCATCGGCGAGTATCCATGTTGTGCCCGATCAGTCCGCCGACCCCTGCGCCAAGGAGCGCGCCGACAAGCGTCCCGGATTTGTTGTTTTTCATTTCATGCCCAAGAATGGCGCCGGCTAAAGCGCCTACCGTGGCTCCAATATTTCTGTCGTTGTTGGCACATGGGTCTGGGCTATCGTAGATATCGACGACCTTGTTCTTGACTGATGCGATGCCGTGTTGAATGGAAGGCGAAATCTCAAGATTTCCGGTCTGCGGGTTGGTCGCACAACCGCCAAGCGTTGCCGTCACAGCTGCAAATAACCCAACTTTTTTAAGTAGCATGTGCTGTCCTTTTTTGACCTTCCGATACGAGCGCTTTCTGCATGCTTGTCGGTTTATTTCTCGCCAAGCGACGGTTTTTTTACAGTCGTCTGCAAGTGATGCGATGTCAGCAGAAAAAATGTCCTAGTGAAACAGCAACCGTAAGATTTGTTCCTAAATGCATATATCCTTTACTATAAATATTGATGCTTTCTGGATTGTTAAGTGATACCCTTCTCTCGGCAAGGGTGAATTGCTGGGGGTTTTCGGGAGTTTTGAAATTCTGCGTCATATGCCTGTGGGGGGGCCATGCAGTTACACGGGAATGTAGGGGGGAGAATCAAACGTCTGCGGGGTGAAAAAGGTCTTTCACGGGGCGATGTCGCGGGACAATTGCAGGTCGATGTGACGACGGTTGCAGCGTGGGAAGCCGGCAAATATTTGCCGCGCGACAAGTATCGAACTCGCCTCGCCTGGATTCTTGGCGCTGATCTGGAGACGCTCTTCAATGAAGACGCGGACCATCACTCATCGCCCACCGCGGCGATAGCTTTCGATTCGATCGAGCATCTCTCCGCAATGCTTTGCGATCTCACCAAGCGCGCAAGGCAGAATCTCAAGGCGCTGCGCCTCGCCTCGCCTTATACGACACCCGCTTACGTTCGGCAGGAGTGGCGCACACTGGTTTCCGAGCGGCTATTGTCGGGAACGCTTGAAGTGCTGCGCGTCGAGATTTTCTACGACCTCCGACGGCTTCAGGAAACGCTCTCGAATATTCTTCGCTACGATGGCCGCAAGTACTGGGTCAAGAGTTATTGCCCCGGATTGGTCGAGGTGAGCCCCGCGATGGGCGGCTACTTCTTCGACGACGAGGAGTTTCTGTTGGGCGCGTATTGGACCAGCACTCCTGCCGAGCGCCGGCCGTCGCTGCGCATGTCCGGTGCGCCCTTCCGTGACTTCTTCCGGGCCTACTGGGACGAAATATGGCGGAGAGGAACCCTGCTCAACATCAGCGGCGCGCACGATCTGTCCGCAGTGCGGGAGGTCGCCCTTCAGCTCGGGTTGCCAGCGAAACAGTGGAAATCGTTTGTCGAGGAAGCTGCGGAGATCAAGATAGGCGATGGGGCGCCGCCACTCATCTGAATAGACGCTAAGCTGCTCGTGGTGCTACGGTGCTCCGTCGCGGTAATGAAAGCGCGTGCCCGGGGCAAAGCGCAGGCCGAAGGTTCCGGCCAGCACCATTAGCAGTTCCTCGTCGTCGGCCAGCAGGCGGCGGTCCAGGCTCGCGCCGCGATCGAAGATCAGCTCGCGGTTCCTCAGGACATGCCGGCCCTCGGGCGTGGGCAGTTGCACCGTCAGCGTCTGCACGAAGCGCGAATCGGGATGCGTCGACACGTAGTGGTTGGCCATCTCGAAGTCGGCGAGATGCTGCGCTTCCAGGGTGAAGGCGTAGAGATCCTGCCAACCGGGTTCCGGCGTCTGCTGCCAGGACTGCAGCAGCCACTGGCCCTCATCGGGGACGATGCGGTAGCGCCAGGCGAAGTGGCGCACTTCCTCAGCCGTGCCGAAGGGCACCGGCAGCAGCAGGCCCTCGGCGCCGAAGCCGACGTCGCACAGCCAGCGCCCGCCGTCGCTCTCGACCAAGAGCAGCATGTGGGTGCGCGGCAGGATGCGCTGGCTGCGGTAGCGCACCCGCGCCGCCAGCGGGAGCACCGCGAAGCCCAGGGTCTCGAGGGCGGCCTGGAACAGCAGGTTCTGCTCGAAGCAGTAGCCGCCGCGCCCGCCCGCGACCAGCTTCGCCTGCAGGCCCGCCAGGTCGAGGCGGATGGCGCGGCCTTGCAGGACGTCGAGATTCTCGAACGGGATGTGCGTCGCGTGGGCGAGATGCAGCGCCTGCAGCAGCGACCGCGAGGGCAGCAGTTCGCCGCGATAGGCGATGCGTTCGAGATAGGCGGGAAGATCGAGGCGGGCGCTGTCTGGCATGGCGGCGAACACGGGCAGATCGTTTAAGTTTAATATTAGCGGGAAATGGTCGAGCCTCGCCGCCACGTGCGGATGCAACTCGGCGATGATGCCATCACCCACAAGCTTGTTGCAATGGAGAAACGCATGTTCGAAGCATTCAAGACGTCCGCCCGCCTCGCGCTCATCGTCGCGCCGCTGCTCCTGGCGCAGCCCGCGTCCAGCCTCGCCGCCGGTTACCCGAAGCAGATCCAGGCGGCGGTCGATAGCGGCGTCAAGGTGGTCAAGACCTTCCCCGCGGCGTCGTCGCTCACCGGCTGGGTGCTGTCGGAGAAAGGGCACTATTCGCTGGTGTTTACCACGCCCGATCGCAAGACGCTGATCGCCGGCGATCTGATCGACGAGAACAGCCGGAATCTCACCTCACGCTATGCCGAACAGTACATTCCCAAGCCCGACCGCGCGGCCTTGCTGAAGGAGCTGATCCGGGCGCCGCACATCGTCGAGGGAGCGGCCAAGAATCCCAAGAGCGTGCTCTACGTGTTCTTCGATCCGAACTGCCCCTACTGCCACTACACCTGGATGGCGCTGCAGGCCTACGAGAGAGTCGGCCTGCAGATCCACTGGGTGCCGGTGGCGGTGCTGGGACCCACCAGCATGCCCAAGGCGATCGCGATCATGGCCGCCGCCGACAAGACCGCGGCCTTCCGCAAGATGGAGCAAAGCGGCGGCCTGGGCAAGCCCGCTCCGGCCGGCTTCGGCGCCGACACGCATCCCCAGATCGCCCTGGCGCTCCGGAGCAACGCGGAGCTGATGGACAAGTTCGGCATCGGCGGCACGCCGGGCATCGTCTGGCGGGACAAGAGCGGCAAGATCAAGGCGATCAGCGGCATGCCGCGCCTGTCCGACATTCCGGCGATCGTCGGCTTGCCCGAGCAGAAGAACGACGACCCGGCGCTCGCCAAATTCCGCTGAGCCTGACCGGAGGCGGTCCCGCGCCGTTGAGCCGCTGCCGCTTGTCGGCTATAGTGCGGCCATAGCCCGCCCGCAGGACCGCCATGCCGCGCACCGCTGATAGCCCGCCGGGCAAGGAACCGAAGGAACATCGCCTGACCCTGGTCGAGGTGGTCGATGCCCTGGCCGCCGACGGGCTGATCGACGTCCCCGAGGCCGAACGCTTCCTCAAGGAGCGGCGCTATTTCCGCGGCGACATTCATCCCTTGATCGTCGTGGCCGAGCAGAAATGGAAGTCGGCGCGGCCGCCCCACCGGGTCCTCGATATCGAGACGCTGAGCCAATGGCTGGCGCAATGGTGCGGGCTGGAATACCTGCACATCGATCCGCTCAAGATCGATTTCGCCGCCGTCACCGAAGTGGTGTCCAACGCCTACGCCACGCGCTTTCGCGTCCTGCCGGTGGAGGTGACCGCGCGCGAGGTGGTGGTGGCCACCGCCGAGCCCTTCCAGCGCGCCTGGGAGGAGGAGTTGCGGCCCATCCTGCGCAAGGAGATCCGCCGCGTCATTGCCAACCCGGACGCCATCGCGCGCTTCCAGGTGGAGTTCTACAACCTCGCCAAGTCGGTGAAGACCGCGATGACCGGCGGCAGCGTCGGCGGCGCCGGGCTCACCAACTTCGAGCAGCTGGTCGAACTGGGCCGGGCCAACCGCAGCTTCGACGCCAACGACCAGCACATCGTGCGCATCGTCGACTGGCTCTGGCAATACGCCTTCGAGCAGCGCGCCAGCGACATCCACGTCGAGCCGCGGCGCGACTTAGGCATCGTGCGCTTCCGCATCGACGGCGTGCTGCACCAGGTGTACCAGATCCCGATGCCGGTGCTGAACGCCATGACCAGCCGCATCAAGATCCTCGGGCGCATGGACGTGGTCGAGAAGCGCCGCCCCCAGGACGGCCGGATCAAGACGCGCACCCCCGACGGCACCGAGGTGGAGCTGCGCCTGTCCACCCTGCCGACGGTGTTCGGCGAGAAGCTGGTGATGCGCATCTTCGACCCCGAGGTGCTGGTGCGCGACGAGCGCGAGCTGGGTTTCTCCGAGGAGGACGGCGAGCGCTGGCGCAGGATGACGACCCAGCCCAACGGCATCGTCCTGGTCACCGGACCGACCGGCTCGGGCAAGACCACCACGCTCTACACCACGCTGAAGGCGCTGGCCACGCCCGAGGTGAATGTGTGCACCATCGAGGATCCGATCGAGATGGTCGAGCCGAGCTTCAATCAGGTGCAGGCGCTCGCGGGCATCGACATGGGCTTCGCCGAAGGCATCCGCGCGCTGATGCGCCAGGACCCGGACATCATCATGATCGGCGAGATCCGCGATCTGGAGACCGCCGACATGGCCATCCAGGCGGCGCTGACCGGCCACCTGGTGCTGTCGACGCTGCACACCAACGACGCCCCTTCGGCGATCACGCGCCTGCTCGATCTGGGCGTGCCGGCCTACCTGCTCAATTCGACGATACTCGGCGTGATGGCGCAACGCCTGGTCCGGACGCTCTGCCCGCACTGCAAGAAGGCAGGCAGCCTGCGCGCCGAGGACGAGGCGGCCTGGCGCGAGCTGGTGGCGCCATGGAAAGCCAAGATGCCGGCCAAGCTCTACCATCCGGTGGGCTGCCTGGAATGCCGGATGACCGGCTACAGCGGCCGCGTCGGCATCTACGAAATCCTGCTGCTGTCGCCGGAGATCAACAAGCAGATCACCGCCGCCGCCGATCTGGCCCGGATCCGCGAGCTGGCCACGCGCGAAGGCATGAAGCCGCTGCGCATCTCGGGCGCGCTGAAGATCGCGGCGGGCTTAACCACCATCGAGGAAGTGATGAAGGTGGCGCCGCCGGTGCAGGGCTTCTAACCCGAACTCCAGCCGCGGGGCCGCTTCATGCCGGCGATCTTGCAAGCCTGCTTCACGTAGCCGTAGGGAAACAGTTCGAAGATCTTGTTGCGGGAAGAGGGCCCGAAGCGCTCGGCCAGATGCCAGATCACGAAGCGCACGTCGGGGGCGACTTGCCGATCCCGATAAAAATCGCGCATGAAGCGGATGGCATCCCAATGCTCATCGGTCAGCAGCAGGTTCTCCTGGCGGGCGAGTGCCTCCGCTACTTCTTCGTCCCATTCCTGCGGTTCTACCAGGTAACCCTCGTCGTCAGTCTTCGGCAATTTCGTCATCACTTCCATCCATCACCTCCGAGAAAAAGGCCAGCGGAAATACTATATCACAGCATGATATAAGTGCAAGCTGAAATAGATCGCGCGCGGATTGAGCGATGATCAGCATTCCGGGCCGGCCGCATCGTGGGGCAAGGTCGCCAGGAGCCGGCTCGCTTGAGCCGCCAGCGCCCGGTAGCAGCGTTCCCATTCGCCCGGGTGCGGCGTCGTTCCCGCCAGTTGCCGCACCAGCGCCGCCAGCTTCGCCGCCCGGCTGCGCTCACGCGCGAGCTCGAGTTGCAACTCCCGGTGTTCGTCGGCGTACACGAACTCCACCCGGCGGTCCTGGCAGACCCCGACGCAGGTCTGCGGCGCCTCGATCTTGCCGCAGCCTATGCATTGCCACGCCTTGACGTATTCGCTCATCGCTCATCCTCTAATGTTCCTTGCCGTCTATCCGCGCGCGCAGGAGCATGGGCAAGTAGCGCCAGCTTAACAGCGCGAAGCAGGAGAACCAGCAGGCCGCGGTGAGGGCGATCCAGTCGCCGTAGGCGCCGGGATAGAGTTGCGGGGCGATCACGCGAAGAACGAAGGCCAGCATCATCAGCCACAGCGCCAGTTTGTCCGCCCGGACGAAGACCACCTTTCTGCCGGTGTGCCCGTTCGAGATCCTGATCAGCATGGCCGGGACGATCAGGCCGACGACGCCGAGCGCGAAGACATGCACCGAGACCGCGCCGATCCAGTGCGGCTGCGCGACCCGGTCGAGCGCCACGATCAGGAGTTGCGCGACGATCGCCAGGTAGCCCAGCACCATGATGCCGATATCGAGCCGGCGCAGAGCCAGCAGCGGTTTCCAGAACGCCAGCCGGATGGCGAGCAGCAGCGCCAGCAGCAGCGCGGCCGCCGCCGCGAAGCCGGGCGGCATCAGCCCGACCAGGACCAGCGCCAGGCCGAGCAGCTTGATGGCGCCGTCCAGGGCCGTGTGCCTCAGGATGCTCACCTGGAAGGCGTTGCCCATGAACTGGGTCAGCGTGCGCTCGAGCATCACCAGAAAGGCCATCCGGAACAGGCCGATCGCCATGCTCCAGCCGAGCTGCATGGTGTCGGCGCCGAGCATCAGATGCTTCGCCGCCAGGAAGGCCGGCAGGATCAGCAGGAAGAAATAGTTGTCGCGGTAATTGTCGGTCTTGCGGTTGCGGATCAAGGTCGCCACTATCATGGCGACGATGCTCACCAGGAACAGGTTGTTGGCGAGCAGGAAGAGCCACGGCGGCCAGTCAGCCTGAAACCACATGCCGGCCCGCTCGAAGAACCAGGCGGCGACCAGAAACTTCAGGGCGCCGTCGTGGTAGCCGCGAACCTGGACCCAGTTCTTGGTCGCGGTCAGGAGAAAGCCGCCGAGCACCGCCCAGCCGAAGCCGAAGAACATTTCGTGGGCGTGCCACTGGACCATCGAGAACGAGGTCTCGGGCGGAGCGATGAGCCCGTTGAAAATCAGGGCCCAGAGCACCGGCAGGCTCATGCCGGAGAGGCAGGCCAGAATGAAGAAGGGCCGGAAGCCGACCAGCCACAGCGGACGCCCCGCGCGCTTCATCGGCCGCCAGGCTCGAGCACGAACACCTCCGGGTCTTCGCCGTGGTCGAGCAGGATGCGGCGCACCCGGTCCTGCCAGGCCGTCCCGAAGCGCCCGGCCTCTTCGGGGTCGGCCGCACCGGAGAGGCAGCGCTGCATCAGTCCGGGCAGCTCCGGCTCGCCCGGCACCCTTTGGACGTGAGCGGCGACTTCGACGGCGGCGCCGGTGTCGCAGCGCGTGAAGCGACAGTCGAGCGGCACGGCGGCGTTGAAGAACAGCAGTTGGCGCCGATCGAAGCGCCCGGCCAGCCCCTTGAATCCCGTATCCTGCGTCGCGCCGGTGAGCATCGAGACGACGTTGGCGATGACGCCGGTGACGCCGGTCAGGCGGTCTTCGCGGAAGTCGACCCGGATCGCGCCGCGCTCGGGGAGGTCGGCCCCATACAGCGCGGCGAGCGCCCGGCGGGTGATCCAGTAGGCCGATGCCACCGTGGGGCAGGAGTGGCCGGCCAGCCGGACGGCGTCGAGGTAGGTGTATTCGATCACGCCGTCGCCGACCGCGCCCAGGAATCGCGCCAGGGGATCGCGCAATGTCAGGCGCGGCACGGCATCGAAGAAGGGCGGGTAGCGCATGACGGTTTCGGCCGGGTTCATCGCCTGACGAAATCGATCACGATTTCGCCCGGCTCCCGCCGCAGATAGGCGATATCCACGGTCTCCCCGTAGCGCTGCTGCAATTGCTCGAGCAGCGGCAGGGGATCGTGATCATTGACGAAGCGCATCCGCTCGCCGCTATGCAGCGCGTCGAGGGCGCCGAAGATCGCTGCGTGGCGAAAGCGCTTGGCGATGCCGCGGGCATCGAAGGGATAAATGGCGTCCGGCGACAAGTGTTGATGGATGGTCAGGTTCATGCTCAGGCTCCTGTGGAGGTTTCGGGGGGGGGAAATGGGGATGGGCGGGTCCGTCACCAGGCGTTTTCCAAACTCAGCTGTCCGGGTGCGCCGCGTCGTCCGAGCTTGAATCCGCGTCGGCCCAGCGCTTCCCTGAGTTCCAGCACCATGTCCGGGTTGCCGCAGATCATCAGGCGCGAGCGCGCCGGGTCGAGCGGCGCCCCCGCCATCGCTTCCAGGCGGCCGTCGGCGAGCGTCTGCGTGATCCGAGCCGAGAGCGCGCCGGGCCAGGCCTCGCGGGTGACGGCGGGGATATAGCGCAGGCGGGCGCGAGCCCCCGCGAACGGCTGGTTCCGGCCGAGCGCATCGATTTCC
This sequence comes from Pseudomonadota bacterium, assembly GCA_021791235.1. Next base: position 279 of record JAJYXA010000522.1, on the reverse strand, counting down.
GCCCGATAGGCCAGTTCCTCTCCGCGGCGAACGCAATTGGCCAGGATCAGGCGCTCGTACCGCTCCCAGACGGACGGGTCGCGCAGGATGGAGAGGAAGGGCGCGAGCCCGGTGCCGCTGGCGAGCATCCAGAGATCGCTGCCGTCCTGGAAACGGTCGGGGCTCAGGAAACCGTAGCTGGTCTTCTCCACCAGGATGGAATCGCCCGGCACAGCCTGGGCGAGGCGACTGGTGAACTCGCCGCCGGGGACGAGCACGGAAAGAAATTCCAGGTATTCG
>JAJYXA010000211.1 GCA_021791235.1 Pseudomonadota bacterium | reverse complement strand
CAGACGGGTGGTTTCGACTTCGGGTAATTCGGGCATGGCGCGGGAGGGAGGCCGCGTTGCGATAGGGCGCGCGTCGATAGGCTGCCCGACGCGCCAACAATGTTCTGTCCCCGCAAACGGGAACCGAACCGATACACTGCATTCTATATAACGCACTTTTACCGCTGAATTTTCCCTCATTTTGAACATGCGAATCTCTTTGCTGCTGGTGATGCTGGTCAGCAATGCGGCTTCGGCTGCGGATCCGTTCGGGGTGCTGGAGCGCCCGCTGCCGTCGCCGGCGGCTGAACTGCGCCCCGCGGCGGTCTGCGACGCGACCGCGGTTGCGGGCACGCTCACGCTGGCGCGTGCGGTCGAGCAGGCGCTGTGCGCCAATCCCGCCACCCGCGGCGCCTGGCTCACGGCGCGCTTGCGCGCCGCCGAACTGGGCCAGGCGCAAAGCGCGTACCTGCCCGACGTTTCGCTTGGCGGCCGGCTGGCGCGCAGCGGCGACGATCTGCTGCCGAACGACCGCACCGCCTGGCAACTCGGGCTGGATGCGCAATATCTGCTCTACGATTGTGGCGGGCGCGCTGCCCGCCGCGATGGCGCCGAGGCCTTGCTGGCGGCCGCGCTCGCCAGTCACGACGCCAGTGTGCGCGTGCTGTACCTGCAAACCGTCACCGCCTATTTCAGCCTGGCCACCGCGCAGGGCGCCGTGCTGGCGGCGCGCGAGGCCGAAGCCTCCGCGCTCGAGGCGCTGAAAGCGGCCACGGCGCGGGTGGAAGCGGGAACCGGGATTCCGGTCGACCGCCTGCAGGCGAAAACGGTCCACACCCAGCGCCAGATCGAGCGCATTCGTGCCGAAGGCGAAGCGGCAAGGCTGCGCGGCGAACTGGCCGCCCTGATGGGCGATGTGTCGCTGACGGCGTGGGCCCTGGCGGAAGACGAGGCGGCGTTCAGCCAGGCGATCGAGCCCAACCGCGCAGTCGACGCGTTGATCGACGCCGCACGCACCCGCCGGCCGGAATTTCGCGCGGCCGAAGCCACGCTGCTGGCGCGCGAGGCGGGGGTGCGCAGCGCCGGGGCGGCCGGCAAGCCGAGTCTGTCGACGTTCTTCAGTGCAGGCAGGCAGGACAGCGGCTTCCAGGTCGCCAACAGTTCCAGCATCGGCGTCAATCTGACGATTCCGCTGTTCACCGGCTATCGCAACACCTACGAGATTGCCGCTGCGCAAACCCAGGCCGATCTCGCGCGGGTCGAACGCGACCGTGTCGCCATTCAGGTGGCGCTGGAGGTGTGGCGTGCGTATTACCGCCTGCAGAGCGAAACCGAGGCGGACCGCCGCAGCGCCGATCTGGTGGCAAGCGCCGCGGCGGCGGAACGGCTGGCGCTCGGGCGCTACAAGGCGGGACTCGGCATCCTGCTCGACGTGCTGAGCGCGCAGGCCAATCTGGCGCAGGCGCGCCAGGGCCAGTTGCAGACCCGCCTGGGACTGCGGGTGGCGCGCGCCGAACTGGCGCAGGCGCTTGGGGAATTGAGCTGGGACTGGATGGAACCGGCCTTGCAGGAAGGAAACCGATGAAAAAAATGGCAATCGTCGCGGCGCTGGCCGTCGCGGCCGCGGCAGGTGGCTGGTGGTGGAGCAGCCGGGACAAGGCGGCCGAGCCGCAATACCGGACCGAGACGGTGGATCGCGGCGACATCAGCGCCCAGGTGTCGGCCAATGGAACGCTCAACCCGGTTGTTCTGGTCAATGTCGGCACCCAGGTGTCGGGCACCGTGCGGCGCATCGAAGCCGACTTCAACCAGCAGGTGAAGGCCGGACAGATTCTCGCCGAACTCGACCCGGCGCTGTTCCAGGCGGCGCTGGCTCAAAGCAGCGCCAACCTCGCCAGCGCCCAGGCGCAGCTGAAGCTGGCCGAGGCCAACGCCGCGCGCTTGCGGACGCTGTTCGAACAGGAATACGTATCGCGCCAGGAGCTCGACCAGACGCTGGCGGCGCGCGAGCAGGCGGCCGCGCAGGTGCGGCAGGCGCGCGCGCAGGTGACGCGCGACCAGACCAATCTCGGCTTTACCGTGATCCGTTCGCCGGTCGACGGCACCGTGATCAATCGCCAGGTCGACGTCGGGCAGACGGTCGCGGCGAGCTTCCAGACGCCGACCCTGTTCCAGATCGGCAAGGATCTGACGCAGATGCAGATCGATTCCACCGTGTCGGAGGCCGACATCGGGCAGATCAGGGTGGGGCAGCCGGTGAAATTCCTGGTCGATGCGTTTCCCGATGTCGACTACAGCGGCGCAGTGCGGCAGGTGCGGCTGAACGCCAAGACCGAACAAAACGTGGTCACCTACAACGTGGTGGTCGACGTCGCCAACCCCGATCTGGCGTTGCTGCCCGGAATGACCGCCAACCTGCGCGTGCTGGTTGAAACCCGGCGCGACGTGCTGCGGGTGCCGACCGCGGCGCTGCGCTTCCGCCCGCAGGCTGAATCGGCCGCGGATCGGAGCACCGTGCGGCGCGGCGCGGCCGTGCATGTACTGGGTGCCGCCGACAAACCGGTGCGGGTGGCGGTCAAGACCGGCATCAGCGACAAGGCCTACACCGAAATTGTCTCCGGCAAGCTCAAGGCGGGCGACGCCGTGATCGTTGCCGACCTCAAAGCGAAAAAAGACAACGG
>JAJYXA010000458.1 GCA_021791235.1 Pseudomonadota bacterium | reverse complement strand
CGGTGGACCGGACAGGCCGTCTAGTCGCTGCATTGCTTGAGCCCGAGCAGGCATTCGCGTTCAACCCGGATGCCATCCAGCAGGAGAACGATGTCGAGCAGGCTGGTCCGCTCCGCGCCGCCGCGCAGGATGAAGCCGCCGCCACGGCCGCGGGTCGAGTCCAGGATGTGCCCGCGGCTCAGGTCCTGCAGGATCTTGGCCAGATAGGCCGTCGGCACGCCAAGGCTGTCGGCGATCTCGCGATTGAGCACCAGCTGGCCGCGCGGCTGCGTGGCCAGGTAGATCAGCGCCTGAATGGCATATTGGCTGGTGCGGGAGAAGATCATGGTATCCAGCGAAGCAACGCGCATGCCACGCACTGCATCCCGCCAGGCCGCGCCGGCGCTGCCCGCAGCGACAGGCCGCTTGTCGCAAACCCTACACTTCGTCCCGCGCTGTCCGACATGCGACACGGCACGCCCGCCTGCCTTCCCCTGCTCAACCGCGTCCGGACGCCATTTGCCGCATCGGAACGCTTCTTGCTGATGTCATGGTGTACGCACGACATCCAGGAGAGAAGCGATGCAAATTGGCGTGGAGACCGCGAAGGCGGTGGACAACAAGCGGCTGTTCGTGGTGGCCGACGATGACATCACCCGCATGGCGCTGCAGTTCATGCTGCACGACGAGAACGAGACGCACGACCTGCCGACGCTGGAAGCGGCGTTCGACAAGAGCCTCGACTGGAAGCCCGACCTGCTGCTGCTGGGCATCGACGTCGTGCACGCGCGCGGCACTGACGTCCTGCTGCTCGTCCGCTCGCGCCTGCCGCAGACGAAGCTGCTGCTGGTGGCGGACCGCCGCGACGACCCGCTGGTGGCCGCCTGCCAGAGCATCGGCATCGACGGCCTGCTGGTGAAACCGCTGACGGTCGAGGACACGCGCCGCAAGGTCGACGGCATGCTGGGCCGCAGGCGCGCACCGATCCCTATTCATGCACTATGACCTTTGCCGCGCTGCGCGGGCACAGCGCCAATCTGGTGGGCGTTCCCACCGGCTTGCTGGCGAGCGCGGCATTCAATGATTTCCCGCTGACGCTGCATATCCGCGGCGTGCATGAGAACCACGCCCGGCTGTTCGACAGTCTGGCGATGGCCGGCAGCCAGGCCGAGGCGGGACACACTTTCCAGGACTATATGGACGACACGTTCGGCCTGCGACAACCGAACGCCGACCCGGGCGGCGTACGGCGCCACCGCGCCAGCTATCTGCGCCTGCTCAAGGGCTGGGGCTACGACGCCAACAGCCGCGAGGGGGCGGTCGTGAAAGGCTGGGCGGAAAGCCGCTTCGGCCTGTTCCCGACCTTCCACAAGACGCCGCTGGCGCGCTTTGCCTCGCCGGCCTGGTCGCGCTATGTGGAGGACAAGCTGGCCAGCCGCTTCCACAACAATGCCATCTACGCGCAACTGGACCTGCTGTACGAGTTCTGCCAGTGGTCGCTCGCTTGCCGGCTGCGGCCGGGTCAGCGCCACCTCACCCTGTATCGGCGCGTCAACGATTTCCACGAGATCAGCCTGTTCGGCCGGCCGCACCCGCGCAAGGGCCCGGCGCTGGTCAGGCTGAACAACGTCAGCTCGTTCACCGCCCACCGCGACATCGCCTGCGAATTCGGCGACACCCTCCTCGAAGCGCAGGTGCCGACGGTCAAGATCCTGTTCTGCAACGACCTGCTGCCGCGCCACGCGCTGCGGGGCGAAGCGGAATATCTGGTGATCGGCGGCGACTACCGCGTCACGGTCAGCAATTTCTAGCGATGGACGACGACCTGCACGAACGTGCGCTGGGCGCCTATCTCGGCTTCGCGGTCGGCGATGCGCTGGGGGCGACGGTCGAGTTCATGACGCCGGGCGAGATCCAGCACGCCTACGGCATGCACCGCGACATGATCGGCGGCGGCTGGCTCAAGCTCAAACCGGGGCAGATCACCGACGACACGCAGATGTCGCTGGCGCTGGGGCAGGCCCTCATCGACAGCGGCGGCTGGAATCCCCGCGCCGCGGCGGACGCCTTCGTCGACTGGCTGAAGTCGAAGCCGGTCGACGTCGGCAACACCTGCCGCCGCGGCATCCAGCGCTACATGGCGGACGGCACGCTGGCCGGCACGCCGAACGAGGGCGACGGCGGCAACGGCGCCTGCATGCGCAACCTGCCGCTGGCGCTCGCCCTGCTGGACGACGACGCCGGTTTTGCCGGCGCGACGCTGGAACAATGCCATCTCACGCATTGCCACCCGCTGTCGGATGCGGCCACGCTGGCGCTCGGCAACATGACGCGCAGCCTGCTCCACGGCGGCGGCTTCAAGGCCTGCCGCGAGGCGGCGAACCGGCTGGTCGCCGAGCATCCGGCGTTCCGCTTCGATCCCTATCCCGGGCGCGCATCGGGCTACATCGTCGATACCGTGCAGACGGTGCTCTACCATTTCTTTCACACCGACAGCTTCGAGTCCTGCGTGACCGCGGTGGTCAACCGCGGCGAGGACGCCGACACCACCGGCGCGCTGGCCGGCATGCTCGCCGGCGCGGCCTACGGCGTGGCGGACATTCCGGGCTACTGGCTGAAAAAACTGGACGCGAAGGTCCGCGTCCGCATCGAGGACCAGACCGGCGCGCTGATCGCGCTGAC
>JAJYXA010000554.1 GCA_021791235.1 Pseudomonadota bacterium | reverse complement strand
ACCGCTTCTTTTTCTGGAATCCGGAGCGGGCGCGGGACTATCTGGCCCACCCCTATTTCGAGGTGCGCGCGGTCGCGGCCAAGCACGTCGACGTGTTCCACCTGCCGCAGCTGATCCATGATCCCGACGAGACCGTACGCGGCAGCGCGGCGGTGCGGCTGCCGCCTAAATACCTGCTGGAACTGGTGAACGACCCGCACCGCGAAGTGCGCATCCGGGTGGCGGCGCGCCTCGATCCGCACGAGCTCCACGCCATGATCCACGACGCGGACTACTACGTGCGCCAGGTGGTGGCGCGGCGCATTCCGGAGGGGCTGCTGATCCTGCTGATGCATGACGAGGACCCCGGGGTCCGCAGCGCGGTGGCGAGCCGCATCGGCGACGACTGGCTGCCGGGCATGGCGCATGACGGCGAGATCACGGTACGGCGCGAAGTGGCCAAGCGGATGCCTCCCGGCCAGCTGCACCTGCTGCTGGACGATCCGGACTGGCGCGTGCGCTACGAGGTGGCCAGCCGGGCGGAACCGATCCACTTGCGGCGGCTGGCCGACGACGAAGACGAACTGGTGCGCAGTCTTGCCCGCCAGCGCCTGGGTGGCGACACGGTGGGCGTCAGCCGTCTGGCGACGCAGAAACCGGCGATCCGGCCGTTTTAGGAAACAGGTAGAGGAGTCAGACCATGGCCAAGATCAGTCGTGACAGTGACATCGTGGAACTCACCGCCGACCCGATATTCGATTACGGGGCGAAGGTGAAATCCACCAAGACCATACGCAACGACGGCACCTATGCCGGCAAGGACATCGGCGAAATCCTGGTGAGGAAGGGCGACGTCGGCTACGTCACCAGCATCGGTACCTTCCTGCAGCAGTTCTACATCTACGCCGTCGATTTCGTCGATACTGGCCATCGCGTCGGCATGCGCGGCAAGGAACTCGAAGCCGTCGATACGAAACCGGCTGCGCAGGGCGCAGCCACAGGAGCGACAGCATGATCGATGCGAGAGAAGCGAAATACCAGTGGGGCCAGCGCATGGTGGCGACGGCCGACCTGTTCAACGACGGCACCTACCCGGACCGCGATCCGGAGGCGCTGCTGGTGAGCACCGGCACGCCCGGCGAAATCGTCAACGTCGGCTACCACGAGGAACTCAACCTGCCGGTCTACCTGGTCGAGTTCGAGGCCGGCGGAGTGGTGGGCTGCCTCGAGGAAGAGATCACGCCGGCGTGAACACCCGGCCCGGACGAATGCGGAGCGGAATGTGGGCGACGTTGACCTGCCTGGCGGCATGCATCCGAACGATGTGGATCGCAAGCGCATCGAGCGTGCGCTCGCCGCGCGGGCGCGTTACCGCTACGTCAGTCCGGAAGTGCGGGCGGTGGAAGGCGGCTACCGGATCGAGAGCCCCTGCTGCTCGCGCAATATCGACCCGGCCGGCGGAATGATCGACATCGCCAGGCTGGAATACGCGAGCGGGCTGCGGCGCTGGCGGCTGTACCGCAAGGACCACGCGCGCAGCGAGTGGAGGCTGTTTGGAGAGTTCGGCGCGCTGGCCGCGCTGTTGCAGATGTTGAACCAGGACCCGGATCGGATTTTTTGGCCATGACGCAGCACGCCGTTTATCTCGACAACAATGCCACCACGGCGGTGGCGCCCGAGTGCGTGGCGCCGCTGCTCGAATGCCTGTGCGAGACCTGGGGCAACCCGTCGAGCAAGCACGCCGTGGGCGAGGCGGCGAAGTCACGCGTGATCGGGGCGCGCGCATCGGTGGCGAAGCTCCTGAACGTGACGCCGGCCGAGATCGTGTTCACCACCAGCGGCACCGAATCCAACCATCTGGCGATCCACGGCGCGCTGGCGGCGCGCCCGGGCCGCTCCCACGTCGTCACCAGCGCGGTCGAGCACCCGGCCACGCTGGCCCTGCTGGCGCAGCTGGAAACGCAGGGCGTGCGCGTCACGCGCCTGCCCGTCGACGCCGACGGCGGCCTTGATCCTGCCGCTCTGGACAACGCGATCACCCCGGACACCGCGCTGGTCTCGCTGATGTGGGCCAACAACGAAACCGGCGTGCTGTTCCCGCTCGCCGAGGCCGCACGCATGGCCAGATCGAAAGGCGCGCTGTTCCACACCGACGCGGTGCAGGCGGCAGGCAAGCTGGCCATCGATCTCGCAGCGCTGCCGGCCGACCTGCTGTCGGTGTCCGGGCACAAGCTGCACGCGCCCAAGGGCGTCGGCGCGCTGTTCGTGCGCAAGGGCCTGAAGTTGCAGCCCATGCTGTTCGGCCACCAGGAACGCAACCGGCGCGGCGGCACCGAGAACGTGCCGGGCATCGTCGGCATGGGGGTGGCGTGCGAACTCGCCGCGCAGGCGCTCGACGCCAAGGCGGCGGCGATGGCTGCCCTGCGCGACCGGCTGGAGGCCGGCGTGCTGGCGCGCTTCCCCTTTGCGAGCATCAACGGCGGCCGCTCGGAGCGCGTCGCCAACACCAGCAGCGTGCGCTTCGGCGAGCTCGAGGCCGAGGTGATCCTCGACAAGCTCGACCGCGCCGGCATCTGCGCCTCGTCCGGTGCCGCGTGCACCGCCGGCGGCAGCGCGCCGTCCCATGTGCTTGCCGCCATGGGCCTCACCGAGGCACAGGCAGGGGCGACGATCCGGTTTTCG
>JAJYXA010000188.1 GCA_021791235.1 Pseudomonadota bacterium | reverse complement strand
CCGCGTGCCTGGTTCAGCACCGTGGCCGTCACCGTGGCGCCGCGCAGCATGGGCGCGCCCATCTTGATGTCGGCGCCATCGCCCACCATCAGCACCTGATCAAAGGTGATCTCGCTGCCGACCTCGGCTTCGAGCTTTTCAATTTTAAGTTTGTCACCGGCGCTCACGCGATATTGCTTGCCGCCGGTTTTGATGACTGCGTACATGGGGGGTCTCCAACCAATACGAACCCAGGAAAGCGCGAGATTCTATCGGTGTTGCCAAAACAAGTCAAACCATTCGACAGACTATTTCAAGGCACACGTGGCGGTGAAAAAGCCCGGCGGGGCTGCTACCATTGCGGGCTTATCCAATAACAAGCCCGAATCGTGTCCCTGGAGAGCCTGCAATCCTACCTGGCCGACGACATGCGCGCCGTCGATCATGTCATCCGCCAAAGCCTGTATTCCGACGTGGTACTGATCCGTCAGGTCTCCGAATACATCATCAACAGCGGCGGCAAGCGGCTGCGCCCGGCCCTGGTGCTGCTGGCGGCCGGCTGCTTCAATTATTCGGGACGCGCCCACCACGAACTCGCCGCGGTGGTCGAATTCATCCACACCGCCACCCTGCTGCACGACGACGTCGTCGACGAATCCGAACTGCGGCGCGGCCGCGAAACCGCCAACGCCCTGTTCGGCAACGCCGCCAGCGTGCTGGTCGGCGACTTCCTCTACTCGCGCGCCTTCCAGATGATGGTCGCGGTCGACAACATGGAAGTCATGCGCATCCTGTCCGACGCCACCAACACCATCGCCGAAGGCGAAGTGCTGCAGCTGCTCAACTGCCACGACCCCGACATCGACGAAGAAAACTACCTGCGCGTGATCCGCTACAAGACCGCCAAGCTGTTCGAGGCCGCGGGCCGGCTCGGCGCCGTCATCGGCGGCGGCACGGACAAGGAAAAAGACGCGCTGGCGCGCTACGGCATGCACCTCGGCACCGCCTTCCAGCTGATCGACGACGTGCTCGACTACTCCGGCGATTTCCTCAAGACCGGCAAGAACATCGGCGACGACCTCGCCGAAGGCAAGCCCACCCTGCCCCTGCTGTATGCGATGAAGCACGGTACGCCGGAACAGGCCGGCAGCATCCGCCAGGCCATTGAACATGGCGGCCTTACCGAATTCCAGAGCGTGCTCGCGGCAATCAAGGATACGCGCGCCCTGCAGTACACCCGCGACGTCGCGCAACGCGAAATCCAGACCGCCAATGCAGCAATTTCTTGCTTGCCTGATTCAAATTCCAAATCAGCTTTGCTACAATTGGCGGCTTTCGCGGTTGAGCGTAGTTTTTGACCGCGGAGTTTTAAAGTTTCCCGGTAGTTCTTCAAAATGGGGTTCGGGACGCACGAACCCGCCATCTGCCTCGGGGCGTAGCTCAGCCTGGTAGAGTACTGCGTTCGGGACGCAGGAGTCGGAGGTTCGAATCCTCTCGCCCCGACCACTTTTTTCCTTCGAAGGCGACTCGGCAGCGCATGGCTGCCGCTTCGAATTGCCACACAAACCCTACGGATTTGCGTGGGGTCAATGCAGCTAGAATGATGCTTTTGCGCAGGAGCCCAGCATGTCCGAACCCGTTGCGTATGACCGCAATCCCGCCGAACTCGAACTCGAACCCGGCGAATACTGGTGGTGCTCGTGCGGGCGCTCGATGACGCAGCCGTTCTGCGACGGTTCGCACGAAGGCACCGGGCTGGAACCGGTATCGTTCGTCATCAAGGAAAAGACCACGGTGTGGCTGTGCAACTGCAAGCACACCCAGGACAAGCCGTTCTGCGACGGCTCGCACAACGATCTGCCCGACGACATTTTCTGAGTCGGTCATCCCTGCCATGGATGACCAGCCCGAAAGCGTGCTTGCCTTCTGGTTCGGCGCACCGGGCGGCGCGGCCAAGGTCGCCGAACGGCAAAGCAAGTTGTGGTTCGGCAAGTCGCCCGCAAACGACCAGGCAGTCATCGAACGCTTTGCCGCCACGCTGACGGCTGCCACCGCAGGCCAGCTCGATCACTGGACACACACGCCGCGCGGACGGCTGGCGCTGGTGATCGTGCTCGACCAGTTTCCGCACCACATCCACCGCGACCGGCCTCGGGCCTTTGCCACCGACGCGCAGGCGCTGGCCCTGAGCCTCGCCGCGCTGGCGGCGCGCGAGGACCGGCAGCTGGCGCCGATCGAGCGGGTGTTTCTGTATCTGCCGCTGGAGCATGCCGAGTCGATCGACCTGCAGGAGCGCTCCGTGTCGCTTTATGAAGGACTTGCGCACACGGCAGCGGCCGCCGAACGCGCGCTGTTCGACGGCTTTCTGGATTACGCGCGCAGGCATCGCGACGCGGTCGCGCGCTTCGGCCGCTTTCCGCATCGCAACGCGATCCTGGGGCGCGCTTCCACGCCGGACGAAGTCGAATTCCTGAAACAGCCCGGCTCGCGTTTTTAGCGGGCCATTGAAGAACGCAGCGGCCCGCAGGCGTTAAAATGGCGGCTTTTCTCGCCTTTCGGCTCGTTCATGTCCCGCCAGATCCTCGTCACCTCCGCCCTGCCCTACGCCAACGGCAGCATCCACCTCGGCCATCTGGTCGAATACATCCAGACCGACATCTGGGTGCGCTTCCAGAAGATGCGCGGCC
>JAJYXA010000233.1 GCA_021791235.1 Pseudomonadota bacterium | reverse complement strand
CGTCAGACCCAGAAAACCAGGCCCAACTACCACCACAACACCCACACCTATCGGCTGTAAATTGTTAAAGATCAATCGATTAGCAGCGTGTTCCGCGTTTCGCGTTTCTCACTGCGTTCCGAGAAGGTGCGCATTCTACAGAGCTGAAACCATCCGTCAACCGTTTCGGCAAATTAATTTTAAATAATTGTGACGCGGGCGAATTTCCGCTTGCCGACCTGAGCCACCACAGTCGCGCCCACAGGCACCGCAACGCCTTTGTCGGCCACGCGTTCGCCGTCTATCCGCACACCGCCGCCGGCGATCTGGCGGATGGCATCGGAAGTGCTGGCCACCAGTCCGGCCTGCTTCAACAGTTGCGGCACCGGCAGCCCCCCCTCGACACCGGGCAGGCTGATTTCCGGCATCTCTTCCGGCAACGCGCCCTTCCGGAAGCGCGCCTCGAATTCGGCCAGCGCCCGGGCCGCCGCCGCCGCGCCGTGAAAGCGCGCGACGATCTCCTGCGCAAACCGCACCTTGATGTCGCGCGGGTTGGCGCCTTCGGCCACCTGCCGCTTCCAGCCCTCGATGGTCGCCAGCGATTCGAACGACAGCAACCGGATATAACGCCACATCAGGTCGTCGGAGATCGACATCAGCTTGCCGAAGATCTCCTGCGGCGGTTCGTTGATGCCAATGTAATTGCCCAGCGACTTCGACATCTTGTTGACGCCATCCGTACCCTCCAGCAGCGGCATGGTCAGGATGCACTGGGGAGGCTGCCCGTAATGCTTTTGCATCTCGCGTCCCATCAGCAGGTTGAACTTCTGGTCGGTGCCGCCAAGCTCGACGTCCGCCTTCAGTTCAACCGAATCGTAGCCCTGGATCAGGGGATACAGGAATTCATGGATCGCAATCGGCTGCTGGCTGCTATAGCGCTTGTGGAAGTCGTCGCGCTCCAGCATGCGCGCCACGGTATGGGTGGCCGCCAGACGAATCATGCCGGCCGATCCCAGTTTCTCCATCCATTCCGAATTGAAGCGCACCTCGGTCAGGGCCGGGTCGAGGATCTTGAACACCTGTTCCTGATAGGTTTTGGCGTTTTCGGCCACCGCTTCGCGGGTCAAGGGCGGACGCGTGGTGTTCTTGCCGGTGGGGTCGCCGATCATGCCGGTGAAATCGCCCACCAGAAAGATAACGTGGTGCCCCAGCGTCTGAAACTGGCGCAGCTTGTTCAACAGCACGGTGTGGCCCAGATGCAGATCCGGCGCCGTCGGATCGAATCCTGCCTTGATCCGCAACGGCCGGCCCGTTTTCAGCTTTTCGGCCAATTCGGCCTCGACCAGCAATTCGTCGGCTCCACGCTTGATTTCCCGCAACGCGTCCTGCATCAAATTCCTCTCAGTGTCAGGTCAAGTTTGCCCGTACCTGTCCGTAAAACATGAATACCATTTCGTCCGACGCACACAAGCTGCTGTTCGGATTGAAAAAAACCTACGGGACCCTTTGTGTTACACTCCCGGCTCGATTACGGAAGGGAAACGGTCCATGCCGCTCACCAAACTGAGAATCTTAACCGATCGCCTGACCGGAGCGGAACGCCGCTTCAGCCTGCGCACTCTGGTCGCACTCTCCAGCCTGCCGCTGTTCGGCGTCGTCGCCGCCTTCGGCCTGGCGCCCGACACCAACACCCTCGACATCACCCCGGAAATCATTACCGAAGCCATCGCCCTGCCGGCGCTGACCGGCACGGACAGCAACGACACCTTTGAACGCGAAACGCTGATTCAGTCCGGCGACACCTTGGCCAATGCGCTGTCGCGGCTCAAGATCGACGATCTGGAAATCCAGCATCTGCTGGCCACGGACGCGGTGCGCCAGCTGGCGACCGGCATTCGCGCAGGCAAGCGCATCCAGGCCACCACCACCCAGGACGGCCAGCTCCTGGCCATCCAGTTCGAGCGCAGCGACGCGCCCGCCCTGACGGTGCGTCGGCAAGGCGAGGACTTTGTCACGGAGGAAAGCAGCGAACTGCTCGAAACGCGCGTGGTGATGCGCTCCGGCCGCATCCTGTCGTCGCTGTACGGCGCCACCGACAGCGCCGGCGTTCCCGACAGGATTGCCGACCAGATGGCCGAAACCTTCTCCACCAGCCTGGATTTCCGTGAAGACCTGCGCCGCGGCGACACCTTCTCGGTCATCTACACGGTCAACTACCGCAACGGCGAACCGATTTCCGCCGGCAAGCTCCTGGCAGCCGAATACGTCAATGCCGGCAAGGCCTACCGCGCCGTCCTGTTCCGCGACCCGTTCGGGCGCGAAGACTATTACACGCCCGAGGGCGAATCGCTGAAAAAAGGCTTCCTGCGTTCGCCGCTCGAATTCTCCCGCGTCACCTCCAGCTTCAGCAATTCGCGCAAGCACCCCGTTTACGGCTTCCACCGCGCCCATACCGGCGTCGACTTCGGCGCCCCCACCGGCACCCGGGTCAAGGCCACCGGCGACGCGACCGTTGTATTCGCAGGACGCAAAGGCGGCTATGGCAACCTCGTCATCCTGCGGCATCCCAACGGATACGAAACCTACTACGCCCACCTGAGCGCGTTTGCCTCCGGCATCCGCTCCGGTCGCGCAGTCGGCCAGGGCCAGGTCATCGCCTATGTCGGCTCGACCGGCGCCTCCACCGGCCCGCACCTGCACTATGAAG
>JAJYXA010000454.1 GCA_021791235.1 Pseudomonadota bacterium | reverse complement strand
CATCATCGACCTGTCGACCGGCCAGCAGCCGCTGTTCAACGAGGACGGATCGGTCGTCGTCGTGTTCAACGGCGAAATCTACAACTTCCAGGAACTGGTGCCCGAACTCGTTGCGCTCGGCCACAGCTTCCGCACCCATTCCGACACCGAAGTCATCGTCCATGCCTGGGAGGCCTGGGGCGAGGCCTGCGTGGCGCGTTTTCGCGGCATGTTCGCCTTCGCGCTGTGGGACCGCGGGCAGGAAACGCTGTTCGTGGTGCGCGACCGTTTCGGCGTCAAACCCCTGTATTACGCCTTCCTCGACACCGGAGAATTCATTTTCGGATCCGAACTGAAGTCGCTGATGGTGCACCCCGGCCTGGCGCGCGACATCGATCCGCTGGCGGTCGAGGAATACTTCGCCTACGGCTACGTGCCCGAGCCGCGCACCATATTCAAGCGCGTCTACAAGCTGCCGCCGGGATTCACGCTCACCCTCAAACGCGGCCAGATGCGCGCGCTGCCGAAGCAGTATTGGGACATGCCGTTCACGCCGGTTGCGGTGAAGGACGAAGCCGGCGCGATGGACGAACTGGTCGCGCGCATGAAGGATTCGGTCCGCCTGCGCATGATTGCCGATGTGCCGCTCGGCGCCTTCCTGTCGGGCGGCGTCGATTCCAGCGCGGTGGTGGCGATGATGGCCACGCAGTCCGAAACGCCGGTGAACACCTGCTCGATCGGCTTCGACGACCCGGCGTTCGACGAAGTCGAATACGCCCGGCTGGTCGCCGACCGCTACCGCACGCGGCATCACGTCGAAACCGTCGCCGCCGACGATTTCAGCCTGGTCGGCCAGCTCGCCCGGGTGTACGACGAACCCTATGCCGATTCGTCCGCGCTGCCGACCTGGCGGGTGTGCGAGCTGGCGAGGAAGCACGTCAAGGTGGCGCTGTCGGGCGACGGCGGCGACGAGCATTTCGCCGGCTACCGGCGCTACCGCTGGTTCCGCTACGAGGAGCGGATGCGCGCGGTGATGCCGCTCGCACTGCGCCGTCCGCTGTTCGGCGCGCTCGGCAGGCTCTATCCCAAGGCCGACTGGGCGCCCAGGGCGTTCCGCGCCAAGACCACCTTCGAGGCGCTGGCGCGCGACACCGTCGAGGGCTATTTCCACGGCGTCTCGCTGCTGTCCGACGCGCAAAGGAAACATCTGTTCTCGCCTTCGTTCAAGCGCGAACTGCAGGGCTACCGGGCGGTGGAAGTGCTGCGCCGCCACGCCGCGGTCGCGCCCACCGGCGACCCGCTGTCGCTGGTGCAGTATCTCGACATGAAAACCTACCTGGTCGGCGACATCCTCACCAAGGTCGACCGCGCCAGCATGGCGCACGCGCTCGAAGTGCGCGAGCCGCTGCTCGACCACGAACTGATGGGCTGGGTCTCCGGCCTGCCGGTCGATCTCAAGCTGCGCGGCACCGAAGGCAAGTACCTGCTGAAAAAGGCGATGGAGCCCTATTTGCCGAACGACGTGCTGTACCGCAGGAAAATGGGCTTTTCCGTACCGCTCGCCGCCTGGTTCCGCGGCCCGCTCGCCGCCACCATCCGCAGCGTGGTGCTGGGCGAGCGGCTGGCCTCCACCGGCCTGTTCAACCGGGATTTCCTGCGCGGCGTGGTCGAGGCGCACCAGTCCGGCCGCCGCGATTATTCGGTGATCCTGTGGACGGTGCTGATGTTCGACGCCTTCCTCGGCCAGGTGCTGGGCATGGACGAGGCGGAAAGGCAGGCGGCATGAGGAAAACCGTTTCACCACAGAGGCACAGAGTCACCGAGAAAACCGGTTTGGCTTTTACCGGCATGCTTGATGTGCGCTATGGCGGCATTTTTGAACAAGCGGCTCCGATTCAAAAAACCTCTGTGCCTCCGTGTCTCTGTGGTTAATGCATTCCGATGAAGATTCTCCACGTCTTCGACCACACCCTGCCGCTGCACTCGGGCTACACCTTCCGCAGCGCGGCGATCCTGCGCAACCAGCGGAAAATGGGCTGGGAGACGATTCACCTGTCCGGCCCAAAGCAATTGAATTGCACCGTGATGGAAGAGGATGCCGACGGCCTGCATTTCTACCGCACGCCCAAGCCCGCCGGCCTGCTGGCGAAGCTGCCCGGCGGCGATCCGTTCGCGGTGATGGGCGCGATCGAAAAGCGCCTGCTGGGCCTGGCGAAAGAACTGCAGCCCGACGTCATCCACGCACACTCGCCGGTGCTCGACGCGGTTCCGGCGATCCGCGTCGGCCGCACGCTCGGCATTCCGGTCGTGTATGAAATCCGCGCCTTCTGGGAGGACGCCGCGGTCGACCACGGCAGCGCCCGGGAAGGCGGCCTGCGCTACCGGCTCACCCGCGCGCTGGAAACCTGGGCGGTGAAAAACGCCGACGCCGTCACCGTCATCTGCGAGGGCCTGCGCCGCGATCTCGTCGCGCGCGGCATCGCGCCGAACAAGATCACCGTCATTCCCAACGCCGTCGACATCGACAAGTTCGAAATGGGCGGCAAGCCCGACGCCGAGCTGAAAATGAAGCTCGGCCTCGGCACCAGCCGCGTGCTCGGCTTCATCGGCTCTTTCTACGCCTACGAAGGGCTCGATCTGCTGATCGCGGCGCTGCCGGCGATCCTCAGGCAGATGCCCGACGTCAAGGTGCTGCTGGTCGGCGGCG
>JAJYXA010000470.1 GCA_021791235.1 Pseudomonadota bacterium | reverse complement strand
CAGTCCGGTGCTGCCGCTGACGAAGCTGATCCCCTTGGCCGCAGAGACGTTCGCCTGCAGGAAGCTCTCCGGGTAGCCGGCGCCGTTGTCCTCGACGCGTATCTCGAGAAACCCTCCGACGATGGCGGCCACCACGCGGATCTTGTCGTCGGTGTAATGGTAGGCGTTGTTGAGCGCGTTGATCAGCACCCCCGCCACCAGATCCCGGTCGAAATACCAATGGCAGTCGTCGGCGCAGTCCAGCGACAGGCCGATGCCCTTGGCGTCCATGATCGACTGGCTCTGCAACAGCACCTCCTCGATCACTTCCCGGACCGTCTGATCCGAGAAGTCGATCGGATAGATCGACTTGCCCAGCTTGTAGAGGCTCAGAATCTGGATCAGATTGCCGTTCATCCGGTTCGCTTCGTAGATCATCGGCGCGAGCCGTTCCACGATCGCCGTGTCGCCGCTTTGCCGGCACCGGTCCGCCAGCATTTCCAGGGAACCCAACTGGACGTTGAGCGAGTTCTTGATGTCGTGTATCGACGAAGCGATGAAATCGGAGAAATCGACATCTTCGGCATCCATGAGTCATCCTCGGGTCGGTGGCATGAGCGCGCTCATGTTATAGACTCGGCCAGAAATTGAAAACCTGGCGGCACCTCAGACAATGGAGCAGCGCACCGGCCGCGCAGCCGAGCACCACCGGCAGGTCGCCGAAACGCACGTAAGGCGTCGAGCCGCGCATCGGCTGCACCTGCCCGACGAGCGTGGCCTCGCGCATTTCCGGCAGGCGATTGCGCACCCGGCCGCGATGGTCGATCAAGGCCGTCACTCCGGTATTGGCAACGCGCAAAATGGGCCGACCCGCTTCGAGCGCGCGCATCTGCACGATTTGCAGCCGCTGGCCGATGGCGAGGCTGCCTTCGAACCAGGCCAGGTTGCTCGGGTTGAGCAGCAAGCCGGCCTGCGGCAGCCAGCGCCGCAGATCCCGGCCGATCAGATCCTCGTGGCAGATCAGGATGCCGATGCGCGCAGCGCCCAGGATCAGCGGCCGCTGCCCGGGCGAACCCGGACCCAGATCCTTCAGCGGGATATCGAGCGCGGCGGTAAACCAGGAGAAACCGGCCGGCGCGTATTCGCCGAAGGGCATCAGTCTCACCTTGTCGTAGCGCGCGATCCGGTCCGCATCCGGCGCGATCTGGATGACGCTGTTGTGGCCTTGGGCATCGGCCGAGAGCGTGGCGATGCCGAGAAACAGGTGGCTGCGGCTAGACCGGCTGAAACGCTGCAGTTCGCTCAGAATGTCGCCGGGCAGATCGTTCAAGGATGCGGCGAAGGCCGTCTCCGGCGTCACGATCAGATCGGCGGGGCTCTGCTCGATGAGTCCGAGCAGGCGCCGCATCTGCCGCCCCGAGTAGCGGGAATCGAACTTCCGCTGCTGCGGCACGCCGGTCTGGAGCAGACGGAAGTGGAGCGCCGGTCCGGCCGGCTGCACCCAGGCCACGCCGCCCAGGGCGAGGCCGCCGGCGACCATTAGCGCCGCTATCGCCGCGAGCATCAACGCACTGGCACGGATGCTGGCGCGGCCGGCCGCCAATGCTGCGCTCGCGCCGTAGCCGAGGAAGCTCAGGCCATAGACGCCGGCGACCGGCGCGTAGCCGGACAGGGGCGTGTCGGTGAAGCTGTAGCCCAGGGACAGGGAAGTGAAGCCGTTGAACAACAGGCTGCGGCTCCACTCGGCCAGCGTCATCAGCGCGGCGAAGGCCGCAGCCGACGACAGCCTGCCGCCCTCGCCCGTCAGCCGCCAGAGCGCGCAGGGCAGCGCCGTGAATGACGCCAGATAGCCGACGAAGATCGCGGTGGCGAGCGCTGCGGGCACCAGCGCCAGCCCCGACTGCCGGTGCAGCGCCGCCAGCACCCAGCCGTGACCGGCCAGGTGCAGCGACAGACCGAAAGCCAGACCGAGGATACCGGCCTGCCAGGCCGTCCGCGTCGTGCGCAGCAGGCGGAACAGGACGGCGTAGGCCAGGAGCGACAGCGGCCACCCGCCGAACGGCGCCCAGCCCAGGACGCAGATCCCGCCGGACAGGCCCGCCGCAGCCAGAACCGTCGCTTTCCGCCAATTGCGCATGTCGATGCTCCGCCAGATGGCGGTGACTGCGAATCGCGCACCGCCGAAATATGCGGTTATCATAGCGCGTTCGCGGCAGGCCCCCGCGCGAGAACTTTAGCGCCGCATTTCCCTGAGCCAGGCCTTGAGCCTCTTGAGGTCATCAAATGCCAGCAGATCTCTTTTCAGATCGCGGATGGCCCGCCGGATGCCGTCGATGTCGCTGGCGAGGCTGCGCATGAGGGTGTCGGGAGACACGCGCACGAACGGGGAGATGTCAAACTGCGCCTTGAACCGGACTTCGATATGCAGGAGCTCCTGCTCCAGTTCGGCCAGCTGTTCCTTCAGGATCCTGTTGTAGTGCTGCAGCCGCTCTTCGCTGAGGTTGTTGATGGCCACCTGGTCGATGTGTTCCAGCTCCAGTTGCAGTTCCAGCAGCTGCAGCATCATGTCCTGGACCGCGGCAGCCTCTTCGCTATCGTAGTCGGACCGGCTGTGCTTGTTGTAGATGGCTTTCAATTCCGCATCGTCGCGATCGGCCACCAAGGCCCCCGCCAACTCGGTAATCAAGCTTGCGATCATGCCGCGTTCTGTTTTGCTCAGCCCTTTCTGCTCGCTGGCCCGGTCGAGGCAGTGCACCATCTCGACCTGCAAATCCAGCGAGGCCTCGACCAGAGGCAGCAGGTCATCGGCATATTTCTGCTGGTAGGGCGGAATGGCTGCCTCCCAGTCGGCCACTCGGGCGCGTCTGTTTTCAATCTGCTTGACCAGGGCATTGAACGCCTTTTGTCCTTTTGACAGGCGGGCCTGATCATGAGCAGTGGCGATGTTGACGGTCTTGACGCGGGTCCCGGTCATGAGCGGACATTCCTTAAAATAGCGGGGCGCTCGGGCATTACCTTCCTCATCGTTCAATAGGCAGGGCGTTGATCTCAACCGGCGGATTTTACGACATGTTCGCAAGGGCTTGGCTGCATCATGGGCGGATCATGCACGATTGCATTGCTCATGATCGGTGGCTGATGGACAATGCCGGACTTGTCCGGAATCCAGGAAGAAGGCAGCAGCCCGCCCGACAATGAAGCTCGAACAACTCCAGCCCAGCGCCGCCCTGCGCGGCATCGTCCCCGATGCGCTGGTGACGGTCGTCAGCGTCCAGTGGTTCGGCTCGGAGGCGCTGGAGCTCACCTACAAGACGGCATCCGGCAAGGTGGCCAACGAGCTGCTCTACCGCCACGACGAGCCCCGTCTGGAACTCGTGGAACAGGGCAGGCCCTGGAGTTTCGACGGTGACGGCGCACTCTTCCGCCTGGTGTCCGAGGCCCAGCGCATCCGCCTGGCCCATCTGTTCGACCCGGTGCTGGCGGTGCATACCTCGGTTGTCGAGCCGCTGCCGCACCAGATCACCGCGGTCTATGAGTCCATGCTGCCGCGCCAGCCGCTGCGCTTCCTGCTGGCGGACGACCCCGGCGCCGGCAAGACCATCATGGCCGGGCTGCTCATCAAGGAGCTGATCGCCCGCGGCGATCTGCAACGCTGCCTGATCGTCTGCCCCGGCAGCCTCGCCGAACAGTGGCAGGACGAACTCTATCGGCGCTTTCATCTGCCCTTCGAGATTCTCACCAACGACAAGCTGGAGGCGGCACGCACCGGCAACTGGTTCCTCGAAACCAATCTGGTCATCGCCCGCCTCGACAAGCTTTCGCGCAACGAAGACGTGCAGCAGAAGCTCCAGGCACCCGATTGCCGCTGGGACCTGGTGGTCTGCGACGAAGCGCACAAGATGTCGGCGACGGTGTTCGGCGGCGAAACCAAATACACCAAGCGTTACCGGCTCGGCCAACTGCTCTCGACCCTCACCCGGCATTTCCTCTTGATGACGGCGACGCCGCACAACGGCAAGGAAGCCGACTTCCAGTTGTTCATGGCGCTCCTGGACGGAGACCGATTCGAGGGGCGCTACCGCGATGGCGTGCACACCGCCGACGTCTCGGACCTGATGCGCCGGATGGTGAAGGAGAAACTGCTCAAGTTCGACGGCACGCCGCTGTTCCCTCAGCGCATCGCCTACACCGTGCCCTACAAGCTGTCCGACGCCGAAGCCCAGCTCTACAAGATCGTCACCGACTACGTGCGCGAGGAATTCAATCGCGCCGAAGCCCTGGAAAACGACAAACGCGCCGGCACCGTCGGCTTTGCACTGACCATCCTGCAGCGGCGGCTGGCCTCCTCGCCCGAGGCCATCAGCCAGTCCCTGCGCCGTCGGCGCGAGCGCCTGGAGGGCCGGCTGCGGGAACTCGAAGTGCTGCAACGCGGCGGCCAGGCCGCGCCCATCGTGGCGGCCACTGTTCCTGACCTCGATAGCGAAGATGTGGAGGATCTGGAAGAAGCGCCCGACAACGAAGTCGAGGCCGCCGAGGAGGAGATCCTCGACCAGGCCACCGCCGCCCGTTCCATTGCCGAGCTGCGCATCGAAATCGAAACCCTGCAGGGGCTGGAAGCCCAGGCCCTGGCGGTTCGTCGCAGCGGCACCGATACCAAGTGGCGCGAACTGGCCAGTCTGCTCGGGGAAATTTTCACCCCCGGGGCCGTCGTTCACCATGTCGCCGAATCTGACGCCCCCTATGGCGCCGGCGCGATCCCGCCGCCCAGGCCCTCGCCGCGCCAGAAGCTGGTCATCTTCACCGAGCACCGCGACACGCTCAACTATCTGGAAAGCCGCATCACGACCTTGCTGGGCCGCAAGGAAGCCGTGGTCGTCATCCACGGCGGCATCGGCCGCGAAGAACGCCTGAAGGTGCAGGAATCCTTCAGGCACGACCCCGAGGTGCAGGTGCTGCTGGCCACCGACGCCGCGGGCGAGGGCATCAACCTCCAGCGCGCACACCTGATGGTCAACTACGACCTGCCGTGGAACCCCAACCGGATCGAACAACGCTTCGGCCGCATCCACCGCATCGGCCAGACCGAGGTCTGTCGCCTGTGGAACCTGGTGGCCGAGGAAACCCGCGAGGGCGACGTCTACCGCAAGCTGCTGGAGAAGCTCGAACAGGCGCGCCAGACGCTGGGCGGACAGGTATTTGACGTCCTCGGCAAACTCCAGTTCGAAGGCAAATCCTTGCGCGAGCTGCTGATCGAAGCCATCCGCCACGGCGAACAGCCGGAGGTCAAGGCTTACCTCAGCACCGTGCTCGATACCTCGCTCGACCGCAAGCATCTTCAGGAGCTGCTCGATGAAGGCGCACTGGTTCCCGACGCCATGGATCTCAGCCAGGTGCGGCGCATCCGCGAAGACATGGAACGCGCCGATGCCCGCCGCCTGCAACCCCACTACATCGAATCCTTCTTTCACGAAGCCTTCAAACGGCTCGGAGGTGCGGTGAAACAACGGGAGGCCAGACGCTATGAGATCACCCACGTTCCCGCTCCGGTGCGCAACCGGGATCGCCTCATCGGCATTGGCGAACCCGTGCTGCCGCGTTACGAACGCATCGCCTTCGAGAAATCCCTGGTGGCCCCGCAGGGCGAGCCGCTGGCCGCCTTTGTCTGTCCCGGCCACCCGCTGCTCGACGCCGTCATCGACCTCACGCTGGAGCGCAATCGGGATCTGCTGAAACGCGGCACCATGCTGGTCGATGAGCGTGATGCCGGCACCCGGCCCCGCGTTCTGTTCTACCTGGAGCACGCGATCCAGGACGCCGGCATCACCCGCGCCGGCGAGCGCCGCGTCGTCTCCAGGCGCATGCTCTACGTCGAGATGGACGCCGACGGCGCCGCCCGCCACGTCCATTACGCCCCCTATCTCGACTACCGCCCCCTGGCGGCGGGCGAGCCCGGCTGTGAAGCCATCCTCGACCGGCCCGAATGCCAGTGGATCAAACGTGGGCTGGAGCAAAAGGCACAGGCTCACGCCATCGCCGACGTGGTGCCGGAGCACCTGGCCGAAGTACGTGGCCATAAGCTCGAACTCATGGTCAAGACCGAGGCGGCGGTGAAAGAACGGCTCACCAAGGAAATCACCTACTGGGACCACCGCGCCGAAGAACTCAAGCTCCAGGAGCAGGCCGGCCGGCCGAACGCCAAACTCAACTCCAATGAAGCCAGGAAGCGCGCCGACCTGCTGCAAGGGCGGCTGCAACAGCGGCTGGAAGAACTGAAGCTCGAAGCCCAACTCTCGCCTCTGCCTCCCGTGGTGCTGGGCGGACTGCTGGTGGTGCCGATGGGCCTGATCAGAGCCATGACCGGACAGGCATCTGCCTCTCTTGGCAATTCCACAGCACCGGTGGATACCCAGATCAGTGCCGCCCGTGCCCGCGCCATCGTCATGGACATCGAGCGCAGCCTGGGTTTCGAGCCCACCGACCGCGAATTCGAGAAGCTCGGCTACGACATCGAAAGCCGGATTCCTGACACCGGCAAGCTGCGCTTCATCGAAGTGAAGGGGCGGGTTTCCGGTGCGCCCACCATCACCGTGACGAGGAACGAGGTTCTCTACTCGCTCAACAAACCGGACGACTTCATCCTCGCCATCGTCGAATTCACCGGCGAACTCAATGGCCAGGAAACCCACCGCAGCCACTACCTGCGCCAGCCTTTCCAGCGCGAGCCGGACTTCGGCGTGACCAGCGTGAATTACGATTTCGCCGAGTTGCTGGCGCGGGCGGAGACGCCGCGATGAGCGCTTGCCGATCCGACTCGGAAGCCATTGACTTCCGAGTCGCTTCCGAGTTCTTTGCCTCGGTGCGCAAACTGGTTCGCCGCGATCTCGCGCCACCCTGCGCCTTGTCGCCACCCATCAAGGCCGCGCCGTGCCGACCGTGGGCGGCCTGCTGCTGTTCGGCCGCAACCGCACCCGCCACTATGACCCCCAGGATAAAACCATGAAAGCGAGCGCATGATGAAAACACCCTTCATTCGCCGGGTAACAGTCCGCAATTACAAGAGCATTGCGGCCTGCCAGGTCGACTTGCAGTCGCTCATGTTCCTCGTCGGCCCCAATGGCGCAGGCAAGAGCAATTTTCTCGATGCCTTGCGCTTCGTCGCCGACTCCCTGAGAACCTCCCTGGACCACGCCCTGCGAGATCGGGGCACGATCAAGGAAGTTCGCCGCCGCTCCGGCGGGCACCCCAACCATTTCGCAATTCGTCTCGATTTTGTCTTGCCGGACGGCAGCGCAGGACATTACAGCTTCCGAGTGGGCGCCAAACCATCGGGCGGCTTCGATGTCCAGAACGAGGAGTGCCGCATCGCTTCCGGCGCTGCGCTCGAGCGCATTCATCACTATCACGTCAAGTCCGGCAGAGTCGTCGATTCGTCGGTGTCGCAGTTGCCGGCCAGCCTTCCGGACCGGCTGTTGTTGGTCGCGGCATCGGGACTCCCGGAATTCCGCCCGGTCTTCGATGCCCTTTCCGGCATCGAGGTATACAACCTGAATCCGAGAGAGATCGCCCTCATGCAGAAACCCGATCCGGGCGATCTGCTGCGCCGGGACGGGGACAATGCCGCCAGCGTCCTGCAGCAATTCGATGCCGCTTTGCGCGAGCGCATCAGCGGCTATCTTTCCCGCATCGTGCCCGGGGTGACATCCGTCGAGCCCAAAACCCTCGGTTCCCAGGAAACCATCGAGTTCAGACAAGCGATCAAGGGCCAGGAACACCCCTGGCGATTTCTTGCCTCGTCCATGTCCGACGGAACCCTGCGCGCCTTCGGCATCCTGCTGGCCATCTTTCAGGCCCTGGCGGCCCGGCCGGATAAGCGCACGCCCTTGCTGATCGGACTTGAAGAGCCCGAAATGGCCCTGCACCCGGCGGCGGCAAGCGTACTGCTGGCGGCGCTGCGCGACGCTTCGCGACAAGTCCAGATTCTCGTCACCAGCCACAGCCCGGATCTGCTCGACAATCCCGACATCGGCAGCGAGTCGGTGCTGGCGGTGGAGAACGATGCGGGCCTCACCCGCATCGGCTCCCTCGATCAGGCGGGGCGGGAGATGCTGAGGGAGAAGCTGTTCACGCCGGGTGAGCTGCTGCGCCAGAACCAGCTTGCGCCCGACCCCGAGGCCCTCGCCGACATCGGCTCCGAGCGCCAGCTCAAGCTGTTCGAGTTAAATGGCAACTGAGCGCTCACCGAGCATGACCTTGCTCGTCCCCATCGTCGAAGGGCATGGCGAGGTGCAGGCAGTGCCTGCGCTGCTGCATCGACTCGCACTACAAGCGAATGCCGGAATTCCGGTGCGGGTGAACCCGCCTATCCGGGTCAAGTCGGGCTCCTTCCTGAACGATCCCGACTACTTTCGCCGGCAGTTTGCCCTGGCTGCGGCGAAAGCGGCGCAGGCGCGAGGACATGTGCTGATCCTGCTCGACTGCGAGGACGATTGTCCCGCCGAGTTGGGGCCCGAACTGCTGCGCCGCGGCCGCGCCGTTCGGGCTGACGTGAGCGTTCATGTGTTTCTCGCTCACCGGGAATACGAAACCTGGTTCATCGCGGCGGCGGCTTCCCTGCGCGGCCACGCCGGCCTGCCTAGCGACCTCGTCCCCCCGGCCGATCCCGAACTCACCCGAGACGCCAAGGGCTGGTTGTCGCAGCGCATGCCGCAGCCTTACGATCCCATCGTTCATCAGCTCGATTTCACACGGGCTTTCGATCTCGAACAGGCCAGGACCAACGATTCCTTCCGGCGCATTCATGATCAAATCCGGAATCTGCTTGCCCCATGACCGCCAAAAAGAAACTCATCGAAGTCGCCCTGCCGCTGGAGGCGATCAACGTCGCCAGCGCGCGCGAGAAATCCATCCGCCACGGCCATCCTTCGACGCTGCACCTGTGGTGGGCGCGGCGGCCGCTGGCGGCGGCGCGGGCGGTGATCTTCGCGCAGATGGTGGACGACCCCTCGGCGCACCCGGACATTTTCCCTACCGAGAAGGCGCAGGAGAAGGAGCGGCAGCGTCTGTTCCGCATCATCGAGGCACTGGTGAAGTGGGAGAACACCAGCAACGAGACGGTGTTGCAGCAGGCGCGCGACGAGATCTGGCAGAGCTGGCGCTACACCTGCGCCGAGAACGCCGACCATCCGCGCGCCAGGGAACTGTTCGACCGCTTCAAACTGCCCGGCTTTCACGACCCCTTCGCCGGCGGCGGCGCGCTGCCGCTGGAGGCACAGCGGCTGGGGCTGGAGAGCCATGCTTCCGACCTCAACCCGGTGGCGGTGCTGATCAACAAGGCGATGATCGAGATCCCGCCGAAGTTCGCGGGCAGGCCGCCCGTCCACCCCCCCTCGCCCGCAGGCGGGAGAGGGGCTGGGGGAGAGGGCACGATGTTCGCCAAAGAGTGGAAAGGCGCCCAGGGCCTGGCCGAGGACGTGCGCTACTACGGCCAGTGGATGCGCGACGAGGCGGAGAAGCGCATCGGCCACCTCTACCCCAAGCTCGAGGTCACGGCGGCCATGGCCGAGGAACGGGCAGACCTGAAGAAATATGTGGGCCAGAAGCTCACCGTCATCGCCTGGTTGTGGGCGCGCACGGTGAAAAGCCCCAACCCGGCCTTTGCCAACGTCGACGTGCCGCTCGCTTCCACCTTCATGCTCTCGACCAAGGCGGGCAAGGAGGCCTATGTCGAGCCGGTGATCGAAGGCGGCGGCTACCGATTCACGGTGAAGCTGGGCAAGCCGGAGGATGCGGAAGCAGCGAAGAGCGGAACCAAGCTGGCGCGGGCTAACTTTCTCTGCCTGATGTCTGGCGTGCCGATTTCGGGCGATTACATCAAAGGCGAGGGCAAGGCAGGGCGCATGGGCGCACGCTTGATGGCGATTGTTGCCGAGGGCGAACGCGGGCGGGTCTACCTATCCCCGACCAAGGAGATGGAGACCGTCGCGCATGAGGCAAATCCGGGGTGGAAGCCGGAGATTGTAATCTCCGGCAGCACGCAGTACATCGGTGTGCTGCCCTATGGCATGGGACAGTTCTCACAACTCTATACTGATCGTCAACTTGTGTTGCTGTCGACGTTCTCGGATCTTGTTCAAGAGGTGCGCGAACGGGTGAAGCGTGATGCTCTTTCTGCAGGGTTGAACGATGACGGCAAGGGCATTGATGCCGGCGGAGTCGGCGCACTGGCCTATGCTGATGCGGTGGCGACATACTTAGGAGAGACCGTCTCGAAGGTTACGTCCTATCACTGCACGCTGGGTATATGGAGAGCCCCTGAGGGAAAGACTGGCCGGGCGTTTGGCAGGCAAGCAATCCAGATGGTCTGGGACTATCCCGAGTGTAATCCGTTTGCTGGTGCCGGAGGAGATTGGGAGGGAGCCTTCTCGGACTGTGCGAAAGTATTAGCGGGTTTGGGTTCGGGATTAGCAGGGCACGCGTGGCAAGCTGCGGCTCAGAACTCGGAGGGTGTCTCTGGCATGCTGCCGGTTGTCAGTACCGATCCGCCCTACTACGACAACGTACCATACGCCGACCTATCGGACTTCTTCTACGTGTGGCTACGTCACTCCCTGAAACCGATTTTCCCCAGCCTCTTTTCCACTCTAGCCGTTCCAAAGGCGGATGAGCTAGTTGCCTTTTCCTACCGACATCAAGACAAGGACTCAGCGGGAGTTTTTTTCATGGATGGCATGACCCAAGCTATGCATCGGCTCGCCGAGCAGGCCCATCCGGCGTTCCCGGTCACTATCTATTACGCATTCAAACAGGCCGAGAGCGATGGTGCGGACGGCACAACGAATACCGGCTGGGATACCTTTCTGGCGGCCGTCATCGAGGCCGGCTTTGCCATCGGCGGCACCTGGCCGATGCGTACCGAGCTGGGTGGTGCCCTCAAGACACTGCGTAATGCATTAGCCTCCAGCATCGTCCTCGTCTGCCGCCAACGCGCAGCCAACGCGCCCACCGCCACCCGCCGCGAGTTCGTTACCGCACTCAAGGCCGAGCTACCTGAGGCGATGCGCCATCTGCAAGCCGGCAACATCGCGCCGGTGGATCTGGCGCAGGCGGCCATAGGCCCCGGCATGGCGGTCTATACGCGTTATGCCAAAGTGCTCGACGCCGAAGGCAAGACGCTCCCGGTGCGCGCCGCACTGGCATTGATCAACCAGACCCTCGACGAAGCACTAGCCGAGCAGGAGGGCGACTTCGACGCCGACAGCCGCTGGGCGCTCACCTGGTTCGAGCAGACCGGTTTTCTTGAGGGCGATTACGGCGTCGCCGAACAGCTCTCCAAGTCGAAGAACACCGCCGTCGCCGGCCTGGTCGAGGCCCATATTCTGGTGTCCAGGGCGGGCAAGGTGCGTCTGCTGAAACCCCATGAACTGCCCGCCGACTGGGACCCCACCACCGATACTCGCCTCACCGTCTGGGAAATGGTGCATCAGTTGATCCGCGTGCTCGAAGCCGGCGGCGAGGGCGCGGCGGCGGCGCTGGTGGCCAAGCTCGGCAGCCGAGCCGAGACCGCCCGCGAACTGTGCTACCGCCTCTACACCCTGTGCGAGCGCAAGAAGCGCGCGCTCGAGGCGATGGCCTACAACGGCCTGGTGCAGAGTTGGCCGGAGATCACCCGGCTGGCGCGGCAAGACGGAAAATACCGAACTGAACCGGCACAAGCCGAACTGTTGTAAAGGAGAAGCCATGCATCCGAATCTGAATATCGACGAAGCGACCCTGGCGCATTTTTGCAAGGCACATCGTATTGGCCGGCTGGCGCTCTTCGGCTCGCAACTGAAAGGCACGGCCAGACCGGATAGCGACGTCGATCTGCTGGTGGAGTTTTCCCCTGATGCGCGGCCGACCTTGCTGGACATGGCGCAGATCGAGATCGAGCTGTCGCAGGCACTGGGGGGACGCAAGGTTGATCTGCGCACGCCCCAGGACTTGAGCCGCTACTTCCGCGACGAGGTGGTTCGCACGGCACAGGTGCAGTATGTCGCCGGATGATCGCTGGCGCGTCCACCACATGATCGAGGCGGCCGAACAGGCCCTGGCTTTCGTCCGGGGACGCAATCGGGCGGATCTGGATGGCGACCCGATGTTGCGCCTGGCCTTGGCTCGTGCCGTGGAGATCGTGGGCGAGGCAGCAGCCCAGATGAGCGAAGCCGGGCGCGGCGAATTGCCCGCCGTGCCCTGGCTACAGATCACCGGCATGCGCAATCGCCTGGTACACGCCTATTTCGACATCAACCAGGACATCCTGTGGAATACGGTAGAGCTCGCTCTGCCGACCTTGCTCAAGCAATTGAAGACGGCCCTTGGAACGGAATAAGACACCATGGCCATCACCAACCATGAACGCGTCGGCAAGGGGCTGGAACTGCTGAAAGCCGGTCTCGCACCCTTCGTCGAGCGCGAGATCAAGACCGCCATTGCCGCCAACTCGCTTTCCATGCAGAAAGTGAAGGGCTTCGTCGATGACCCAATCCTCACCAACAAGGGCATCGGGGAATGGGATGTTGCAGCGCTGTTGAAGCTGATGTGGGAGACATGGAACGAGGTGTTCCGCAAGACGCTGGGGTTCGCCGAGCGCAGCCTGGTGTCCGAAATCCGCGACTGGCGCAACAAATGGGCGCATCAGGAGGCCTTCTCCGGCGACGATACCTATCGCGCGCTTGATTCGGCGGGACGGCTGCTGACGGCACTCTCGGCGCCGCAGTCCGACGAAATCGAAAAAGTGAAAACGGAGCTACTGCGCGTGCGTTTCGACGAGCAGGCGCGTGGAGAAAAGCGCAAGTCCGCCGGCATCGCCATCGAAAGCGGCGTGACCAGCAGCCTCAAGCCCTGGCGCGAAGTGGTGATGCCGCATGAAGACGTGGCCAGCGGTCGCTACCAGCAGGCCGAGTTCGCCGCCGACCTGTGGCAGGTGCGGCTGGGCGAGGGCGCGCCCGAATACCGCGATCCGGTGGAGTTCTTCCGCCGCACCTATCTCACCGAAAGCCTGAAGGGGATGCTGGTGGGCGCGGTGCGGCGCCTGGGGGGCAAGGACGGCGTGGTCGGCGGCGACCCGGTGGTGCAGTTGCAGACCAACTTCGGCGGCGGCAAGACCCACTCGATGCTGGCCTTGTACCACCTGTTTTCCGGCATTGCGCCGACAGAGCTCGCCGGCATCGATGCGGTGCTGGCCGCCGCCGGGGCCGGCAAGATTCCGCCGGCCCGGCGCGTGGTGCTGGTGGGCAACAAGATTTCTCCCGGCAACCCCTCCACCAAGCCCGATGGCACGGTGGTGCGCACGCTGTGGGGCGAACTGGCCTGGCAACTGGGCGGCAGACCCGCCTTCGCCCGCGTGCAGGCCGACGACGAGAAGGCCACCAGCCCCGGCGACGCGCTGCGCGAACTGTTCAACGAGTACGGACCCTGCCTGATCCTGATTGACGAATGGGTGGCCTACGCGCGCCAGCTCCACGACCAGAGCGACCTGCCGGCGGGCGGCTTCGAGACGCAATTCACCTTCGCCCAGGTGCTGACCGAATCGGCCAAGCTGGCGAAGAATTGCCTGCTGGTGATCAGCCTGCCGGCCTCGGACACCTCTGGTCATGCACACGCCGATGACGTGGAAGTGGGCGGCACGCGCGGGCGCGAGGCGCTGGAGCGCTTGCGCAACGTGGTCGGGCGTGTCGAATCTTCCTGGCGCCCGGCCAGTGCCGAGGAGGGCTTCGAGATCGTGCGGCGGCGGCTGTTCCAGCCGCTGTCCGAGCCGGCGCAGTTCAAGGACCGGGATGTGGTGGCGCGCGCCTTCGCCGAGTTCTACCGCACGCAGCAGGCCGAGTTTCCGCCGGAGTGCCGCGAAGCCGAGTACGAGCAGCGCATCAAGATGGCCTATCCGATCCACCCGGAAATCTTCGACCGGCTCTACACCGACTGGTCCACGCTGGTGAAATTCCAGCGCACGCGCGGTGTGCTGCGCCTGATGGCAGCGGTGATTCACAGCCTGTGGGAAAAGGGCGACCGCAACCCGCTGATCCTGCCGGGCAACGTGGCCATCGACGATCCGCGCGTGCAGTCCGAATTGACCCGCTATCTCTCGGACAACTGGGTGCCGGTGATCGAAAAGGACGTCGACGGGCAGAATTCCTTGCCGCTGAAGCTGGACAGCGAATTGCCCAATCTGGGCAAGTTCTCTGCCTGCCGACGGGTGGCGCGCGCCATCTACCTGGGCTCGGCGCCGACCACGGCCGCCGCGCACAAGGGCATCGAGGACCGGCGCGTGAAGCTCGGCTGCGTGATGCCGGGCGAATCTCCCGCGGTGTTCGGCGATGCCCTGCGGCGCATGGCCGGGGCCGCGACCTATCTGTATCAGGACGGGCCGCACTACTGGTATTCGACCCAGCCGACGGTGACCAAGCTGGCGGAAGACCGCGCCGAACAGTTGAAGCGTGACCCGGACAAGGTGGCGCACGAGTTGGAGCAGCGCCTGCGCCGCGACTTGACGCGCACGGGCGACTTCAAGCGCATCCACCCGATGCCGCAAAGCGGAGCGGACGTTCCGGACGATCTGGATGCGCGCCTGGTGGTACTCGGCGTCAATCACCCCTACAGCAAGGAAGGCGACAGCGCCGCCGAGATTGCCGCCAAGGCGATTCTGGAGGCGCGCGGCAACACGCCGCGCCTCTACCGCAATACCCTGGTCTTCCTGGCGGCGGACAAGACCCGCTTGCAGGATCTGGACGAAGCGGCGCGCAAGGTTCTGGCGTGGGAGTCGATCCTGGCCGAGCAGAACAAGCTCAATCTCTCGCCCTATCAGGTGACCCAGGCCGAAACCCAGAAGAGCGCCGCCGACAGCGCCGTGACCGCCCGGCTGCCGGAGACCTACCAGTGGCTGCTGGTGCCGGGGCAGACTTCGCCGCAGGCCGCGATCACCTGGGAGGCGCTGCGCTTGTCCGGGACGGAGGCGCTCGCCGTGCGCGCCAGCAAGAAGCTGCGCACCGACGAGCTTTACCTGACCAGCTTCGCACCGACGCGTCTGCGCATGGAACTGGACAAGATTCCGTTATGGCGCGGCGATCATGTGGCGGTAAAGCAACTGGTCGAGGATTTCGCGCGCTATCTCTATCTGCCCCGCCTCAAGGATGCCACGGTGCTGCTGGACTCGATCCGCGATGGCGTCAACCTGCTGACCTGGACGCAGGACAGTTTCGGCTTTGCCGATAGCTACGACGAGGACGTGGGCCGCTACCGGGGACTACGGGTCGGGACGATGGTGTCGCTGTCCGATGCCCATGCGCCGGAGCTGCTGGTGAAACCCGAGCTTGCCGCGCAACAGATGGATGCCGAGCGCTCGGCTCCTGCGCCGGGTGATGCGCCAGGGCAACCACCTGGAGATGGCGCTGGAGCAGTGCTCTTTCCGCCGGACGCAACCCAGCCAGGTGAGCCCCCAGCAGTAGCAGCAAAACCCAAGCGCTTCCACGGTACGGCAATCCTCGACACCACCCGCGTCGGCCGCGATGCCAGCCGAATCGCGGATGAGGTCATTTCGCACCTCGCCGGCCTGGTCGGCGCGAGGGTGACGGTGACTATCGAGGTGGCGGCGGAGATTCCTGCCGGCGCGCCGGACAATGTGGTGCGCACCGTGACCGAGAACAGCCGGACGCTGAAGTTCACGAGTCAGGGATTCGAAAAGGAATAGCGAGGAAGTGAAATGCGCTACTGGCTGATGAAATCGGAGCCCTCGGTGGTGGGCATAGACCACGTGCTGGCGATGCCGGGGCAGACGGTCGCCTGGTGGGGGGTGCGCAACTACCAGGCCCGCAACTTCATGCGCGACCAGATGCAGGTGGGCGACAAGGTGCTCTTCTATCATTCCAACTGTCCGGAGCCGGGCATCGCGGGGCTGGCCGTCGTCGCCCGGCGGGGCTACCCCGACGAGACCCAGTTCGATCCGGAAAGTCACTACTTCGACCCCAAGGCGAGCCGCGACAATCCGCGCTGGATCAACGTCGATGTGCGCGTGACCCGGAAGACACGCCTGATCGGCCTGCCCGAATTGCGCGCCCATCCCGAGCTGGCGAACATGCGCACCCTGCAGCGCGGCAACCGCCTGTCGATCACGCCGCTCGATCCGGCCGAGTGGCGCTTCATCTGCGAGAAATTGCTGGGGGCAGGGCCGTCGGGCTGAAGCCCGACCTACGATGGCGCTAGACCTTGGCCAGCAACTGGCCGCCGCCGTAGCTGGAGCTCGCGCCCACCCGTCCGCCCGGACTCACCTTCACGGCGCAGTACTTGAACTCGGGAATCTTGCCGTAGGGGTCGAGCACCGGGTTGGTCAGCATGTTGGCGGCCGCCTCGTAGTAGCAGAAGGGAATGAACAGCGCGCCCCGCGGAATGCCCTCGTCGGCGCGGGCGTAGAGCGAGACGCGCCCGCGGCGCGAGGATACGGTGATCGCCTCGCCCGGTTTGACGTTCAGGGCCGCCAGATCCAGAGGATGGATCGAGGCCACCGGATCGGGCTCGATGGCGTCCAAGACCCCGGCGCGGCGGGTCATGCTGCCGGTGTGCCAGTGCTCCAGCTGCCGGCCGGTGATCAGCACCACCGGGTAGTCGGCATCCGGGCGCTCCGCCGCCGGGATGATGTCGGCGGGCACCAGGCGGGCGCGGCCGCTGGCGGTGGGGAAGCGCTCGATGAACACCACGGGCTCGCCCGGGTCGCCCTCCCGCTCGCAGGGATGGGTGACGCCCGACTCGGCTTCGAGGCGCGCCCAGGTGATGCCGGCGATCGAAGGCATCGCGCGGCGCATCTCGTCGAAGACCTGATCGGGTCCGGAATAATTCCAGTCGAGGCCGAGGCCGCGGGCCATCTGCTGGATGATCTCCAGGTCCTGGCGCGC
>JAJYXA010000158.1 GCA_021791235.1 Pseudomonadota bacterium | reverse complement strand
GTGATGTAGTCGCTGGCGCTGTGGACCTTGGTGGCGGCATAGAGTCCGATGCCGATCGAGAGGACGAGGTAGAGAACGACGAAACCGATCAGCATGGCGAGTCCTTATCGCAGGATGAAATAAAGGGTGGCGGCCGTCAGCACGGCCAGCAGGCCGGCGATGGTGCCGAGCCATCGGTTGCGGGCGTGCTGCTGGTGCAGCATGAGGGTGAGGCCGGCCTCCAGCTGGGCCAGCCGGTTTTCGTTCAGCGCGTGGTGCGCCAGGCGCGGCAGCTGCGGCAGCAGGGCCGCCCACTTGGGGGCTTCGGCCTGCAGGTTTTTCACCAGTGCGCGCCAGCCGAGCTGTTCGTTCATCCAGCGCTCGAGGAAGGGCTTGGCGGTTTTCCACAGGTCGAGATCGGGATCGAGCTGGCGGCCGAGGCCCTCGATGTTCAGCAGGGTTTTCTGCAGCAGAACGAGCTGCGGCTGGATTTCCACGTTGAAGCGGCGCGACGCCTGGAACAGCTGCAGCAGCACGCGGCCGAAGGAAATGTCCTTCAGCGGGCGGTCGAACACCGGCTCGCACACCGCGCGCACCGCCGCTTCGAGTTCGTCGACGCGGGTGTCGGCCGGCACCCAGCCGGATTCCAGGTGCGCCAGCGCGACGCCCTTGTAATCTCGACGGAAGAAGGCGAGGAAGTTGCGGGCGAGGTACTGCTTGTCGACCTCGGTGAGCGTGCCCATGATGCCGAAGTCGAGCGCGATGTACTGCTCGGAACCGGGGCGCACCAGGATGTTGCCCGGGTGCATGTCGGCGTGGAAGAAGCCGTCGCGGAACACCTGGGTGAAAAAGATCTCGACGCCGGTGGCGGCGAGCTTGGGAATATTCACGCCGGATTCGCGCAGGCGCTCGGTCTGGCTCACCGGGATGCCGTCCATGCGGTCCATCACCATGACCTCGCGGCCGCAGTAATCCCAGTACACCTCCGGCACTGCGAGCAGCGGCGAATTCCGGAAATTGCGCCGCAGCTGCGAGCAGTTGGCCGCCTCGCGCATCAGGTCGAGCTCGTCTTCCAGGTGCTTCTCGAACTCGGCGACCACCTCACGCGGACGCAGCCGCCTGCCGTCGGCAAACAGTTTTTCAACCAGCCCCGCAGCGGCATACAGCAGGGAGACGTCGTGCGCGATCACCGGCGCAATGCCGGGGCGCAGCACCTTCACCGCGACGGCGGTGCCGTCGTGCAGGCGCGCGAAGTGCACCTGCGCCACCGAGGCCGAGGCGACCGGGGCGGCGTCGAATTCGGCGAACACCTCGGCCAGGGGTTTTTTGTAGGCCGCTTCCAGCGTGGCGATGGCCTTGATCGAGGGAAACGGCGGCACCCGGTCCTGCAGCTGGGCGAGTTCGTCGGCGATGTCGAGCGGCACCAGATCGCGCCGGGTCGAGAGCATCTGCCCGAACTTGACGAAGATCGGGCCCAGCGCCTCCAGCGCGCGTCGCAGGCGCACGCCGCGCGGCTCGGCAAGCGGGCGCCAGAACAGGGTGATGCGAACCAGCCAGCGCAGCGGCCGCACCCGCTCGTGGCCAAGGAAGAATTCCTCCAGCCCGAAGCGCAGGCCGATGGTGAGGATGCGGGCGAGGCGCAGCAGTTTCATCCTGAATTCCTCACCACAGAGGCACAGAGGCACAGAGAAAGGCAATCAATCAACGATCGGTTGGCCGGTTGGCGCTCGCCTGGCGGGCAATCCGCCCTGATCGTGCAAGGCTTTGCTTTTCCTCTGTGTTCTCTGTGCCTCTGTGGTGCAACCGGGTTTTTCAGTTTCATGCGTCGCCTGCTTCAAGTAAACGCAGGCGAGCATCCAGCCGCGCCACGTCGTCGGCGAGGGTATCCACGTCGTGGTTGAAACGCGTCACGTCGACGCCGCGCGCCAGCAGTTCGGCTTCCTCGACCACGTATTCGCTCGCGTTGCGGCCGAGGGCGGCGGCCGTGTTGGCGAGGCCGGCGAGGACATCGCGCCCGAGGGCGTGCAGGCGATGCGCGGCGATGTCGCCGACGACCGGCGCGAGGTCGGCTTCGACGTCCCAGCTCAACTGCCTGAATACGTGATCCAGCGTGGCGAGCAGCGCGGGGTCGCCGCTGGTGTCGGCGTCGCGCAGCGCGTCGCGGCCGAAAAACGGCAGACGGGTGAGGAGTGCGGCGGTGGGGCGGATGACGGCGTCGGGGGCGTCGACCACCGCCTCGGACAAGCAGCCGTCGTCGGCGATGCGGAAATCGAATTGCGCCAGCGTCAGATCGAAGCGCACGCTCGCGCCCGCATGCTTGACGAGCGCCTCGGCCGCGCCGGGCGACTGCCGCAGCAGGTGGTTGAGGCTGCGTTCGATGAGGGCTTCAGCGATCAAACCTTGAAGCCCTTGTGCAGGGCCACCACGCCGGCCGTCAGGTTATGGTAGCCGACCCTGGCGAAGCCGGCCGCCTCCATCATGGCCTTGAGTTCTTCCTGTCCGGGGTGCATGCGGATCGATTCGGCCAGGTACTGGTAGCTCGCGGCGTCCTGGGCGACGAGCCTGCCCATCAGCGGCAGCAGCTTGAATGAATAGAGGTCGTAGGCCGGTTCCAGCGGCTTCCACACCCTGGAGAACTCCAGCACCAGCAGGCGGCCGCCGGGTTTCAGCACGCGGTTCATCTCGGCCAGCGCCTGGTCCTTGTGGGTCATGTTCCTGAGGCCG